>JAXDQF010000259.1:0-16887 GCA_034668025.1 Gammaproteobacteria bacterium
TGTGCTCACCTCATTGCCGCGGCTTTCGCCGACTACAACGCGGAGTTCCGCACCATCACGCGCCGTGCGCCCTGGCGCTTCGATGCACGCGACTCAAAAGGTGGTCAGCGCGATGCGGTCGAACGCATCGAGCTGTATGACCGGCTCGTCAGTCGGACCATCGCGCAACTGCGACTGAAGTTGGGGGAGCGGGCGCTCGAGCGGGCGCTGTGGACACAGATTCGCACTGAGTTCGCGGACCTGATTGAAGGGTTGCCGGACGCGGAATTCACCAAGACATTTTTCAGCTCCATCACGCGCCAGTTATACGGCACCGTGGGCGTCGCGCCCGAAATCGAGTTCGTCGCCACGGACCTCGACCCTCTGGGAAAAGTCACCACGTCCGTCGGCACCAACACCTATCTCAATCACGGCTCGCTGTTGCTCTTGTTTGAAGACGTGCTCGGGGACGTGCGCTTCCACTCGGCGTGGCGCGACTTCGACCGCAGTGTCGCCCACGTTGCCTCGGAGGTGACCCGGCACCTGAAGGAGATCAACGAGCGGCGTGCCGTCGTCAGGGTCGAGATGATCCGCCCGGTTTTCTACCAGGTAGCGCGTGCCTACATCGTGGGGCGCATCGTCGGCCGGGACTTTCTGGTGCCGCTGGTGATCGCCCTGAAGAATACCGATGGCGGCGTGTTGGTGGATGCCGTCATGCAATCCGAAGGCGATGTCAGCATCGTCTTCAGCTTTACCAAGTCATATTTTCACGTCGACCTGGACCGGGTCGGCGAAGCGGTCCTGTTTCTCAAGTCGATGCTGCCGCGCAAGCCGGTCAGCGAGCTGTTCACTGTGTTGGGCCGCGCCAAGCAGGGCAAGACGGAGCGCTACCGGGAGCTGATGCGGCACCTGGAGCACACCCGGGACCAGTTTGTGCACGCGGCCGGCGAGCGCGGGCTCGTCATGGTGTGCTTCACGCTCCCCTCGTTCGACGTGGTCTTCAAGATCATTCGCGACAAGTTCCCCTATCCCAAGAACGTGCTGCGCGAAGAGGTCAAGGCAAAATACCAGCTCGTGTTCAAGCACGATCGCGCCGGCCGGCTGGTCGACGCCCAGGAGTTCAAGCAACTTCGGTTTCGCAAGGCGCTGTTTGCGCCGGAGTTGCTGGAGGAGCTGCGTACCGAGACGGCGACCACCGTCCACGAGGAAGGCGAGGATCTCATTTTCGACCATATGTACATCGAGAGGCGCATGACGCCGCTCAATCTGTACCTGCGGTCAGCAACTGCAGCGGGTGCCGAAAGCGCCGCGCTGGACTACGGGCAGTGCATACGCGATCTCGCCTACACCAACATCTTCGCAGGCGACCTGCTGCTCAAGAATTTCGGCGTCACCCGCCACGGCCGCGTGATCTTCTACGACTACGACGAGCTCTGCCAGATCACCGACTGCCGCTTCCGCGACATGCCACAGGCAACCAACCCCGAAGATGAAATGCGTGGCGAGGCGTGGTTCTACGTCGCCGACAACGATGTCTTTCCGGAGACGTTCATCAACTTCCTCGCCTTCAACGACGCACAGCGCGCCGCCTTCATGCGAGTCCATGGGGAAATACTGACGGCGGCGTTCTGGAGGGGAGTCCAGGAGCGATTGAAGGAAGGCGAGGTGCTGGAAGTCCTGCCCTATCACCCGCACCGGGTGCGGGTGGCCAGCAGCTAGGAGCCTGTCTGACTCCTAATCCAGCGCGCGAATCAGCGACCGCACATCTTCCTGGCGCACCTGCGCAACGAGATCGGCACTGAGCCCGGCATCCGCAGCCGCGTGGTCGAGTGCGCCCGGCACGCAAAAGTCCGGTTGCAAAAACTCGATGGCAAACAATCGGCCGAAATATACCGCCGTGCACTCCTCGGAAACTGCATCAAACTCACCAACACGCATCCAGCCGAGCACACACCTTCCAATCGGTTCCGACAGGCTCCAGGTGCGCATCAGCCGCTCCGCGAGCTCGGATGCATGGGTTGTGCACCACTCGCGGCGCGAGCTGCTGTCGAGCTTCATCCGATATTCGAGCTCAACCCGCGCCAGCATCTTCAGCGCCAATGCCTCGCCTGATCGGTGCAGCAACGCTCCCAGGAATGCCGCGGGTACCGCTGCCTGTTTCCATTGCGCTACGCGAGCGGCAAACACTGCACTGGCAATTCCCTCGTGCCACCATGCCTGCGCCTCGGCATCCCGTCCCGGTGTGTGAAACAGGCGAGCACGGATCTCTCCGAGCGCATCGCGGCATCCCGGTCGACCCAACAACCCCTGAACCCCGTTCTGGCACCCGGACATCAACGCTGGCAACGAGGCCGGCGCCGGCGGAAGGTTCTGGCGACGCGACTTGAATGCGGCGGCCAGAGCCTGCCGGAAAACCAACGAGCGGGTCGAGACATCAGCGGGCGGTGCTTGTGGATTGAACATAACGTTGTCAGTGCGCGTGACCAGCGCAACCACGCGCGGTCTTCGGCTCGCGAGCCATGCTCACGGCTTTACGAGTCAGTCGTAAAGAAACAGCCGTCTGATCCGGAACCTGGATCACTGTCGGATGCGTTAGGAGCCTGTCTGACTAATGGGCGCCGTCGCGAGGGCGGCCATTGGTCACACAGGCTCCTAGGTCCCGGGTGAGCTCGCGGCGAGCGCCTGATTTACATCCTCCATGAGGTCATCCACGTCCTCCAGCCCGATGGACATTCGCACTGTGCCCTCCGTCACAGCAGACGTGCGGAGCTGATCCTGTGTCAGATCGCGTCCGCCCATCATTGACGGCGCCACCACGAGGGATTCCGTCGAACCCAGGCTCGCAGCCAGGGCAAACAGCTGCAATGCGCCAGCGAACCGCGCACCCGCATCCGCACCCCCCGCGAGGTCGAACGACACGATGGTGCCGAATTGCTTCATCTGTGCCTTCGCCAACTCATGCTGCGGGTGCGTTGGCAAACCGGGGTAGTGAACCCGCGCGACCGCGGGATGTGCAGCGAGTTGCTCCGCGATGCGCATCGCGCTCCTGCACTGCGCCTCGTAACGCACGAAGTAAGTCTTGAGTCCGCGCAGAATCAAAAAGGCGGCGTGTGGATCGAGCGTGCCACCGAGAGTACCCCAATCGGTGCGCATGCTGCGGATCAACTCGCTGCGCCCGATCACGGCGCCGCCCATCACATCGCCGGCGCCCGAAGCGTACTTGGTGAGACTGTGCAAAAACAAGTCGACTTCGTACTCACCGTGCTGATGAAAGCCGGCGAACGTGTTATCCATTACCGTCAATGCACCCGCGCTCCTGGCCAACCGGGTCAGCGCTGCGATGTCCGCAATCTTGGTCACCGGGTTGGTGGGACTTTCAAAGACCACCAACCGCGTCTTGTGCGCCGTCAACGCCTTCTCAACTCCAGCCGTGTCCTCAATCGACAGCATGGTGTGCGAGACACCAAAGCGCGCGAGCAGCCGGCGGATCAGGTAGCGGGTGGGATTGTAGGTTTCCACGAAGCAGATGATGTGGTCCCCCTGCTTCGTCAACGCCAGCAGCGTCTGCGAGATCGCGCCCACGCCCGAGGCACAAACGAGACAGTCCTCGCGCCCCTGCAGCTCGGCCAGCAGCAGCTCGAGCTGCCGCGTCGTGGGGTTTGAGGCGCGCGTGTAGAAGAATCCTGCGCGCTCGCCCCGGAAAAACCGTTCCGTCTCATCGAGCGTGTCGAATTCGAACTTCACGCTCTGATAGATGGGCGCGACCACCGAACGATTGTCGGCCGCGAGCTCGACGGCCGGTGGATGATTGACGCGGGTGGTGTTTTTCATAGGCGGGCCGCAAATTCGTTGAGTCGCTTCGCGGCCTCATCCAGCGTGCTGTCCTGCTTGGCAATGCACAGGCGTAGCACGGACAGGGAGGGAGGCACCGCGTAGAACGGTGACAGCGGAATTGTCGCCACACCGGCTTCCGTGAGCAACCGCTCTGCGAACGCCAGGTCATCCGGGGGCGCGAAGCGACTGAAGTCCAGGAGTTGGAAGTAGGTTCCTTGCGCGGGAGGCAGTGTGAACCCGGAGTGGGCCAGGGCGTTCCGCAGGCGGTCGCGCTTGGCCTGAAAGAATCCAGGCAGAGCTTGCCAGGCGTCCGGCTTTTCGGCCAGGTAGCGGGCAATCGCCACCTGCGATGCATTCGCGATGCTGAACGTGTTGAACTGGTGCACCTTGCGCAGCTCGCGGGTCAGTTCCTCGGGGGCCACGCAGTAACCGACACGGATTCCGGTCGCATGCATGGTCTTGCCGAACGAAAAGACTACGAAAGCCTTCGTGGCCAACTCAGGTTGCATCAGTACCGAGGCATGCGCGCGCCCATCGTAAGTAACGTGCTCATACACCTCGTCCGACATGACATAGATGTCGTGGCCACGAATGGCCTCTGCCAGAGCGTTGAGATCCTCGGCACCGGCTGCCGTGCAAGCGGGATTGTGCGGACTGTTGAAAAGCACGAGCCGTGTCCGGGGCGTGATTGCGGCTCGCACCGCATCCCAGTCATACCGAAAGCCCGGAGGCATCAGTGGAAGTCTGATGCAATGTCCACCGGCCAGCCGGACTGCGGGTTCGTATGAGTCGTACGCCGGATCAAATGCGATCGCTTCGTCGCCCGGACCCACTACAGCCTGAATGGCCGAGTAGATGGCTTCGGTGGCGCCGACAGTCACAGTGACCTGCGACTCGGGATCCACCGTCAGCCCATAACTGGCCAGCAGCTTCTGCGCAATCCGCTGGCGCAAATCAATCACGCCCTCCATCGGGGCATACTGGTTGAAACCCTGGGCCATCGCCTCCGTCACGAGCTCAGTTAGGCGTGGATCAATGGGGTAATCCGGAAATCCCTGTCCGAGATTGAGTGCGCCCAACTCCCGGGCGCGCCGCGACATCACCGTGAATATCGTTGTCCCGACATCGGGCAGCTTGCTGCGAAACGACTCGCCGGATAGGGGGCGCATCGGGGACCCTGGCGCTTACGCGTCGGCTGCAGCCAACGCCGCGCCGATCACACCGGATTGTCCCGCGAAGTGGGCAGGTTTGATTTCAGCCGGCGAATGCAGCAGCGGCGCGAACTCATTGAAGCGCTCGCTGACGGCGCCGCCCAATATGAAGAGGTCGGGCCAGAACAGCGCATGAAGCTGCTCGAGGTAGACATTGACCCGCTCGATCCAGGCCGGCCAGTCGAGCTTCTGCGCGGTACGCACGTGCGCCGACGTCCATTTCTCGGCTTCCATGCCTCGCAATTCCATGTGCCCCAACTCGCTGTTGGGAAGCAGTATGCCGTTGGCAAAGAATGCGGTGCCGATTCCGGTGCCGAAGGTGATCATGATGACCGTCCCCTTCGTTCCGCGGCCGGCGCCCCATTTGACCTCGGCGACACCCGCAGCGTCGGCGTCGTTCAGGAAAACCACTCGTCGCCCGAGCGGCTTCTCCACGAGGCCAGGCCCGTCCACACCGATCCAACTCGGATCAATGTTGGCGGCGGTGCAGACCTTGCCATGCTTGACGACACTGGGCATGGCAATTCCCACAGTCCCCTGTGCCGCCGGCAGCCGGTCAGCGAGCTCCTTGAACACGGCCAGCATGGCGGCCGGTGTGGACGGTTGCGGAGTGGGAGAAGAAATCAAATCACCGACGAGGCGGCCTGCGTCCAGGTCGACGAGCCCAGCTTTGATCGATGAGCCTCCCACGTCTATTCCAAGTAGTTGGCGCGTCATGATCGAAAGCTCAAAGGTTGGCGGAGGCCGCCAGACGCATGTCGCGCTCGCGGCGTTTGTTCTGGTATCGCATCCATAACGAAGACACCACGATGCCCGATGCGACGATGAGCACCATGATGGTGGCCAAGGCGTTGACGTCGGGGCTCACCCCGAGCCGAACCTTGGAGAAGATAACCATGGGCAGCGTGCTCGAGCCAGGACCCGCCACGAATTGCGAGATGACCAGGTCATCCCACGACAGCGTGAAGGCCAGCAGCCACCCGGATACCAGCGCCGGCACAATCAGCGGCAGCGTGATCCTGAAAAACACTTTTGCGGGACGCGCCCCGAGATCCATGGCAGCCTCTTCGAGCGATTCATCAAAGCCGACCAGTCGTGACTGTACCACCACCGTCACGTAGGCCATGCAGAACGTAATGTGCGCCAGCGTGATCGTGACGGCGCCGCCCCCTTTTGGCCAGCCTATCGTCTGTTCCAACGCAACGAACAGCAGCAGAAGCGACAACCCCGTGATGACTTCAGGCATGACCAGGGGAGCCGTCGTCATTCCCGACAGCAGCGCCCGACCGCGGAAGGGGCCGAACCGCTTCAGGGCCACGCCGGCCAGGGTGCCCAGGATGACGGCCCCGGTCGCTGCAATCATCGCAATCTGGATCGACAGCCAGGCGGCCCCCAGGATCTGATCGTTCGACAGGAGTGCCGAATACCACTTGAGCGTGGGGGAATGGGCGCTGTCCCAGACCGTGACCAGCCGCGAGTTGTTGAACGAGAACACCACCATCGACAGGATGGGGACATAGAGAAAGACGAGCCCGACGACCAGCAGCGTGCGCGAAAACAAGCCCCGCGATCTCACTTGGCTGCCTCCAGGGTGCGCTTCTCGAAGTGCTGGAACAGCATGATCGGGACCACCAGCAGGGCCAGCATGAAAATGGCCACGGAGCTGGCAACCGGCCAGTCGCGGTTCTGAAAGAACTCATCCGACAATACGCGGCCGATCATGAGCTGATCGGTGCGTCCCAGGAGTGAGGGAATCACGTATTCGCCCACTGCCGGAATGAACACGAGCAGCGATCCGGCAATGATCCCCGGCAGGGACTGCGGCAGGGTAATCCGCCGGAAGGCCGTGAACGGGCGTGCGCCGAGATCGGCGGCGGCCTCGATCAATGTCAGGTCGTGTTTCTCGAGGTTGGAGTACAGCGGCAGGATCATGAACGGCAGATAGGAATACACGATGCCGACATACACGGCGAAGTCCGTCTGCAGCATGGTCAGCGGCTCGTGAATGATGCCTACTGACATGAGCACGTTGTTGATCACGCCGTTGCTCTTGAGGAGCCCGATCCACGCATACACCCGAAGCAGAAACGAAGTCCAGAACGGCAACACAATCAACATCAACAGTACGTTGCGTGAAGTCGGATTGGAGCGCGCAATTGCATACGCCATCGGGTAGCCGAGCAGCAGGCACAGCAGCGTGGAGACCGCCGCAACCTTCAGGGAGTACAGGTATGAGCTGACATACAGCGCATCCGTGAACAGGAAGGCATAGTTGGAGAAATTCAGCTTGACCGCGACCAGCTTGCCGTCCAGCCACTCGAACAGGGGGGCATACGGCGGCATCGCCAGCCGCACTTCCGAGAACGAGATCTTGAAAACGATAATGAAGGGGATGAGAAACAGGACAATCAACCAGACCATGGGAATGCCCAGGACCAGGCGTCTTCCCGCATGTGCGCTGAATCGAGGCACGGCGCTACCGGGTCAGCACGACGGGACCGGCCGCGTGCCAGGACACATAGACTGTTTCGTCCCACGTGATGCGATCATCCGCATGCCGCGCAACGTTGGGTATCGTCACGCGGATCGTCTTGCCGGTTTCGATTCGCACCAGATAGATGGACATGTCACCCATGTACGCAATCTCTTTGACGATCCCCCGCACGACGTTTTCGCCGGGCCGCTCTTCGGGCTGATGCGTGCCGCCGGCTGGCACCGGGGCCTGCCGGCTGAGGCTCATTTTCTCCGGCCGTATCGCGACCCAAACAGTCGCATCGGGCGGGGAACTGATGCCGTGGTTGACGTAGATCACGCCACCGAGCTCCTCGCTGCGGATGCGAACGAAGTCCGGCTCGTCCTCGACCAGCTTGCCTTCAAACATGTTGACTGAGCCGATGAAATCCGCGACGAACCGGGTGGCGGGAAATTCATAGATGTCGGTTGGCGTACCGACCTGGACGATCTGTCCGTGGTTCATGACACCCATCCGTGAAGAAAGCGTCATTGCCTCCTCCTGGTCGTGGGTGACGACCACGAAAGTGACACCGAGCTGCTCCTGGATGTTGATGAGCTCGAATTGAGTGTGCTCGCGCAACTTGCGGTCCAGCGCGGCGAGCGGCTCATCCAACAACAGCAGCTTCGGCCGCTTCACCAGGGCCCGCGCCAGCGCCACACGCTGCCGCTGTCCACCGGAGAGCTGGTGGGGTTTGCGGGCCAGGAAGGCGGTCATCTTCACCATTTCGAGGATCTCGCCCACCCGGCGCTTGATCTCGTCCCGCCCGAGGTGCTCCTGCTCCAGGCCGAACGCCACGTTCTTCTCCACGGTCATGTGCGGGAAGAGCGCATAGGACTGGAACATCATGTTGACCGGGCGGTCGTACGGCGCAATCTCGCTCATATCCTGCCCGTCGATGAAAATCTTCCCGGACGTCGGTGTCTCAAAGCCGGCCAACATCCGCAGCAGCGTCGTTTTCCCCGAGCCCGAGCCACCCAGGAGGCAGAAGATCTCGCCCCGCTGCACGTGCAGCGATACGTCGCTCACGGCAGCGAAGTCACCAAAGCGCTTGGTGACGTTCTCGATTCGTAGATACGGGGGCTGAGCCTGCCCGGACGGTTGCGTGCTCACTTAGTGTGGTTCTGCGCTCATTGGCCGGTTTTGAAGCGCGTCCACGTGCGCGTCAACAGTCGTTGAAACTCCTGCGACCGCGGGGGCTCCGGGACCAGCTTCGCCTGGATGTCCGGTGGCGGATAAATGTTCGGGTCGCTCCGTACCGTATCGTTCAACAGCGGCGTGGCGGCTGTGTTGACGTTGGCGTACTTCATGAGGTTGGAGTTCTTCGCCGCCACCGCGGGCTCGAGCAGATAGTTGATGAACTGCAACGCATTGCCGGGATGTGGCGCGTCCGCGGGAATGGCCAGCATGTCGAAATTCATGATGGTGCCTTCCTTCGGGATGTTGTACCGGATCTCGATCCCCTTGCCGGCATCCTTCGCCCGGTCGCGGGCCTGTTTGATATCACCCGACCAGCCCAGCGCCAGACAAGTCTCACCGTTGGCGAGATCGTCGATGTAGCGGGACGAGTGTACGTAACGCAGGTAGGGGCGGACGGACAACAACACGGCCTCGGCGGCCTTCAGATCCTCGGGCGAATTGCTCTTCGGATCCTTCCCGAGGTACGCGAGCACCGAGCCGACAACTTCAGAGGCCTCGTCCAGCACGGACACACCGCAGTCCTTGAACTTGGAGACCACCGCAGGGTCATAAACCATCCGCAGGCTGTCCACCGGCGCATCGGGCATGCGCTCCTTGATCTTCGCAACGTTGTAACCGGGGCCGGACGTCACCCACATGTACGGGACGCTGTGCGCATTGTCCGGATCGTACACGGCGATCCGCTTCATCATGTCCGGATCGAGGTTCTTCAGGTTGGGCAGTTGTGACTTGTCCAACTTCTGGAACACACCCGCTTCGATCTGGCGGTGCAGGAAGGGCGCGGACGGCACGACGACGTCGTAGTTCGTATGCCCCGTCAGCAACTTGGTCTCGAGCACCGAGTTGGAGTCGAAGACATCGTAGTTGACCTTGATCCCGGTCTGCTGCGTGAACTGCGCGAGCACGCCGGGATCAATGTAGTCGGACCAGTTGTAGACATTGAGGACCTTCTCCTCAGGACCTGACCCGCCGCCCGCTGCCGGTGCGTCCGACCGGGCCGCGCCCCCTTCCTGGGCGGGAGGCTTGGCACCCCCGCCACAGCCAGCCAGCACAACCCCCACACACAATGCACCGAGGAAGCGTTTCTTCATTGTTAGGCTTTATACTGTATTTGCCGCGCGAAAGTCGCCCGGGACGCGCAGTCTGCGGCGCTTTCGACATTTAGACGTTCAGCAGCAGATGCTCCCTTTCCCAGGAGCTGATTACCTGCAGAAATACCTCGTATTCGGCTTCCTTGACGATCGTGAACGCCGAAACGAACGCCTCGCCCAGCAGCTTCACCAGTGGCTCGGACTCGCGCAGCTTACGCAGCGCCTCGTCCAGCGAGCGTGGAAGACCGAACGGCAGGTCGTGGGCGCTACCGGTAATGGGATCGGTGGGCTGCAAATTCTCGATCATTCCGAGATATCCACAGGCCAGGGACGCCGCGATCGCAATATACGGGTTGGCATCCGCGCCACCCACGCGGTTTTCCACGCGGCGTGCATCAGCGCTGGACATCGGCACCCGCAGCCCGGCGGTGCGGTTGTCGTATCCCCAATGAACGTTGATCGGTGCCGACAGATAGCGCGTCAGGCGGCGATAGGAATTGACGTTGGCGCAGAACAGACCCATGGCAGCAGGCATGTATTTCTGCAGGCCGGCGATGTGCGAGAAGAACAGCTGCGAGGGTGTGCCGTCCGCGTTACTGAAGATGTTCTTCCGCGTTTTCGTATCCACCACGCTCTGGTGGATATGCATGGCGCTCCCGGGTTCCTTTGCATGGGGCTTCGCCATGAAAGTGGCGTAGATCTTGTGGCGCAACGCGGCTTCGCGTGCCGTGCGCTTGAAGAGAAACGCCTGGTCGGCGAGATCCAACGGGTAGCCGTGGATCAGGTTGATCTCCATCTGTGCCGGCCCATCCTCATGGATGAGAGTGTCGATCTCGATGTCCTGGTCTTCACAGAACTGATAGATGTCGTCGAACAGCGGGTCGAACTCGTTGACGGCCGCGATGCTGTACGACTGGCGACCCGGCTCCGCCCGGCCCGAGCGTCCCACTGGGGGCCGCAACGGGTAGTCAGAATCCTTGTTCTGCTCTATCAGGTAGAACTCCAGCTCCGGAGCAACCACGGGCTCCCAACCGCGTTGGGCATACAGCTCGAGGACATTGCGCAGAACATGGCGCGGAGCCATCGACACCCGACGTCCATCCGAATAGAAGCAGTCATGTATGACCTGGGCGGTCGGCTCGGCCGCCCACGGCACGCGGCGCACCGTCTTTGGATCGGCCTTCAGAACGATGTCAATCTCCGCAGGACTCATCGCGTCCCCGGTTTCCGGCGGGTAATCGCCCGTCACCGTCTGGAGGAAGACACTCTCCGGCAAACGCATGCCCTCGTCTTCGGCGAACTTCGCCGCGGGCATGATCTTCCCGCGGGCAATGCCCGCCATGTCGGGAATGATGGCCTCGACCTCGGAAATGCCGTGGTCACGAAAAAACTGTTGAATCTCACTAACCATAGAAAACGCCTTTCATTGGGCGCGCATTGTTATTAAGAACGGCGCCTCGTCTGCATACTCGTCTATTTAATACGGGCGCGGGCCGCGGCGCCAAATGCCTCGAACAACGCGCGTGAAAATGGGTTGCTCATTGCCTTCCACTCCGGATGCCACTGCACGGCAACGGCGAAGGACTTTGCTCGCTCGACCCGAAACGCTTCCACGAGCCCATCGGGAGCCCGCGCCTCCACAACCAGGCCGTCACCCAGTCGATCGATTCCCTGGGAATGCAGGGAGTTGACTGTAATCCGATCGGTCCCGGCGAGGCCGTACAACGTACCGCGCGGTTCGAGGATGACCTCGTGCGCCGGACCATACTGCACATCCAGCTCGAGCTTCGTGTCCTCGCGATGGTCGCGCTTGCCTTCGATTTCGTGGACCTTCTGATGCAACGTCCCGCCGAAGGCAACATTCATTTCCTGGAATCCCCGGCAGATCCCTAACACCGGGATACCCGACGCCACAGCCTTCCGAATGAGCGGCAGCGTGGTCGCATCCCGCGCCGGATCATGCAAGGTTCCGGGATCGCTGGCCGTCCCCGAATAGTGGTGCGGCTCGACGTTCGAAGCACTTCCGGTGAACATCAAGCCATCGAGCCGCTGCAGCAGGTCGTCCAATCCCAGCTCTTCGGCCAGCGCAGGGATGAGCAGCGGCAAACCGCCGCCACCATCCAGCACGGCGCGGGCGTACTTGTCACCCACGACATGAAACGGGTGCAGACCGAGCATGCGACGGTCGGCAGGAATACCGATTAGCGGACGAACGGCGGCCATAGACGGCAGGTGCCAGGCGGTGTTTATTATATTTAACAAACCCGCCGGCGAATTCTCCAAAGACGCCCTATTAGACCACAGCTCGAGGCCCGGAAGCTGCCCCCTCGGTAGAAGCCCTAAAACCCCGTTGGGGCTGCAGAAAAGGCGTTCCACAAGCGACCGATTTGCTCGGAATGTGCGCTCATCGCTATCCTGCGCCCGCACGGCCACAGCGTGGCGCGTCAAAATATCCTAAACAGCCAGTCCCATCCACCATGGCCATACAGCCACACGCCCCGTCCTATTACGCCGTCTCAGCGCACCCCGCCCCGGACCGTCCCGCCCTTGCGGGAACGGTGGATTGCGATGTGTGCGTCGTTGGCGGGGGCATTGCAGGGTGCTCCACGGCGCTTCACTTGGCCGAACGAGGCTACCGCGTCGTCCTCCTCGAGGAGAATCGGATCGGCTGGGGGGCTTCAGGCCGCAGCGGCGCCCAGGCGATCTATGGACTCGCCTCCCCTCAGAGCAAGGTCAAGAGCCTCGTGGGGGAACCGGCCGCACGAGCTATTTGGGACGTCACCGTTGAAGCCCTGGACCTGATCCGCGAGCTGATCGCCAAACATCGGATCGATTGCGACTGGGTCCAGGGGCACATGCTGACGGCCATCAAGCAGCGACACGACGCGGACATCCATTCCGAGCTCGAAGAGTTGCGCGATCAGTACCAGTACCGCAGCGTGCGTTACATGCCGCGCGACGAGGTCCGCTCAGTGTTGGCTACGGAGCGGTATGTTGGTGCTTTGTACGATAGCCACAGTGGCCACCTGCATCCCCTCAACTACACGTTGGGGTTGGCAGGCGCGGGGGAACGAGCGGGTGTGCAGATATTTGAGGGAACGCGCGCGCTGGATTTCACCAACACGGGGGGCACCGCAACCGGCGGCGCGGCACGAATTCGCACTTCCAATGGTGAGGTACGCAGCCGCTTTGTCGTCATGAGCGGGAATGTCTACCTGGGCGACACCGCCCACTCGCTCAAATCAAAGATAATGGCGGTTGCCACTTACATCGTTGCAACAGAACCGCTGGGCGCGGAGCGGGCGCGCGCGCTGATTGCCAACAACGCGGCCGTCAGCGACATGAACTGGGTGTTGGATTACTTTCGGTTGTCGGCCGACCACCGGCTGCTGTTTGGCGGCCGGGTCAACTATTCGGGGCTGGCATCGTTCGATGCGCCCAGCGCCACCCGGACGCGAATGCTTGGGGTGTTTCCACAACTCAATGATGTGCGTGTGGAGTTTGCGTGGGGCGGCGACGTGGATATCACTCTGAATCGCGCTCCGCACTTCGGGCGACTTGCCCCGAATGTGTACTTCCTGCAGGGCTTCTCCGGGCACGGTATCGCACTCACGGGCATTGCCGGGAAGCTGGTGGCAGAGGCGATTGCGGGGACGGCCGAGCGCTTCGATGTGTTTGCCCGGATTCCCCATGCGGACTTTCCGGGCGGCGCGGCTTTGCGCCGCCCGGCGTTGGTGCTGGCGATGCTGTACTACAGGATCAGGGACCTGTTGTAGCGGCGACGGGCCGCCCGATCAAAGCAGGGTCGCCCGATCAATTGTGGTGATCGTGGTCGTCGTGATCGTGATCGTGACCATGATCATGATCATGATCATGATCGTGGCCGTGATCATAGTGCTCGTGCTCTTCGTGCCGCTCCCGCTCCTCGCGCCGTTCCTCGTGGATCACGTGCTCCTCGTGTCGCAGCTGTTCGTGCCGCAAAGCTTCGTGACGCTCGCGCTCATGAGCACGAATGTATTCCGGTTCATACTCCCGTGACTTCACGAAATACACCTGCCGATTGCAGGCGTGATACTCGCGACAGTGCAGGCGCCAGGCCCGTGCGTGTTCCGGGGGAACATGCAGGTACAGAGGCTCCCCGACCACAACATGGGCCGGCGGCTGTTCAATGATCACCGGTTTCGCATAGACCAGCGCCGGCGCAGGCCGGCCACCGATATCCACGCGACCGTAGACGCCCGGCGCAATCTCGCCGCGAATCGCCACTCCAATGTCCACATCCGCATAGGCAGCCGTGGCTCCGAACGCCAGAGCCGCGAATGCCGCCATGCAATATGTATATTTCATAACCAATCCTTCTCGCCAAAGACATCCTCGCAGCGGAAGGTAGCCGAAAGGTTTTCGCGGCTAGAGTAACTGCTCCGCAATTTGCACGGCATTCAGGGCCGCGCCCTTCAACAACTGGTCACCTGCGACGAACATCGCAACCGAATGACCACTCGGATCACTCAGGTCCTGTCTGATTCTACCGACGAGGATGGGATCCTGGCCGGAGGCATCCTTCGGCATGGGGAAGTAGTTCTTCTCCACATCGTCGACGATCTTCACGCCGGGAGCCGAGGACAACGCTTCACGCACGAACGCGGCGTTAATCGGCCGTTCACATTCGAAAGTCAACGAGACGCAATGGGCGCGCAACACCGGCACGCGAACACACGTTGCCGAGATACGCAGCTCGGAGTCCCCGAAGATCTTGCGGGTTTCCTGGATGACCTTCGTCTCCTCCTCGTTGTAACCGGTGACGGGATCGACCTTCGTGTTGTGACTGAAGAGATTGAACGCATACGGATGAGGCAACACCGTGTTGCGATATTCCCGCCCGTCCAGATAGGCGCGAGTTGACTCACGCAACTCTTCCATCGCCGCAGCTCCCGCGCCCGAAGCCGCCTGGTAGGTGGAGATGATCAGTCGCCGGATCCGGTTGACGCGGTGAATCGGCCACAGCGGCGTAATTGAAATGATGGCGGCACAGTTGGGATTGGCGATGATCCCCTTGTGCTCGCGAATCGCGCCCGGGTTGATTTCCGGCACCACCAACGGTACATCGTCATTCATCCGGAACGCGGAGGAGTTGTCGACGACCACAGCCCCTTTGGTTACGGCGATGGGAGCGAAACGCTTGGAGGTCGAGCTTCCCGCGGAGAACAGTCCAATGTTGACCCCGTCCAAACCCTTTTCCGTCAGTTCCTGGACGGGCACGGGTTTACCGCGAAACGGCAGCGTTTTGCCCGCGGAGCGGGCCGATGCGAACAGCCGCAACTCGGACAAGGGGAAATTGCGGCGCTCGAGACACCCCAACAGCTCGATCCCGACGGCGCCCGTGGCCCCGGCGATGGCGACGACGGGCGCCGCTGAACGACCAGATTGCATTGTCATCTCCCAGTTCAATCAAATACTTAGTGGGTAAAACTTCGACCGTAAAAACGACGAGGCCCCGCTCGTTGCCGGGCGGGGCCTCCTGGATTCTTGGCTTCGCTGCTCTCGAGTTCGATCAGCGCGCGCCAGCCTCCGGAAGCCCCCTGGGCTTCTTGGCTTTAATCGTGCGCTTCGTGATGGAAATCAGCATGGGCCCAAGCTACCTGACTGGTGGGAGCCTGTAAAGGGAGCTTTGCGCCGATTCCGTCCGGATTTCGAAGCACCGATGGATCCGTGGATTGCGTTCGAAGTCGCGCGGTAGTGTTGCCCCGGAGATGTCCCGGATGTCATAGCGGGCCTCCAACGCGTCGTCGAGTTTGAAGCGCTGCGCGTTGGTTGAAAACACGAGCAGTCCGCCCGGCGCGAGCAACTTCCCGCAGGCATCAATCAACGCACCGTGATCACGCTCAACATCCAGCACACCTTCCATGCGCTTGGAGTTGGAGAATGTGGGCGGGTCGAGGAAAATCAGGTCATAGCGCTCCCGGTTGGATACGCTCTCCTGCAGCCATTCGCGACAATCCGCCTGCACGAGCCCGTGCTGGTGCCCGGCCTTTTCGTTGTCCAACAGGCCGTTGATTGCCAGGTTGCGCTGCGCCCAATCCAGGTAGGTACGGGACAAGTCAACAGTGGTGGTCGACGCAGCGCCACCCGCCGCCGCGTAGACAGTGGCCGTTCCGGTGTAGGCGAACAAATTGAGGAACCGCTTGCCACGCGCTGCCTCTCGCAACCGAGCGCGCGTCATGCGGTGGTCGAGGAACAGGCCGGTGTCCAGGTAGTCGTCGAAGTTGACCCGGAACTTGAGGCCTCCTTCCATCACATAGTGGAAGTTGGCCTGCTCGTCGACTTTGCGATACTGCTCGCCGCGTTTACTGCGGCGGCGAGTTCGAACGTGAATGCGCTCTTCCGGCACGCCCGTGACCTCCGGCAAGACGGACAGAGCCTCGTTACGGCGCCGGCGAACAGATTCGAGCTCGATTTCGGCAGGAGCCGCGTATTCCTGCACGTAGAGCCAGGTCTGATCCGGATCGAGCGTGCGATAGATGTCGATTGCGAATGCGTATTCCGGCATGTCGGCGTCATAGACGCGGTAACAGCTGACATCGGAACGGGATGCCCATGTTTGCAGGCGTTTGAGGTTCTTACCGAGCCGGTTGCCAAACATGCGAGCGCCCGGCGATTCCCGCAGGGTGGCGTCGGGTTTCGAGAATCGGCCCGGTTCGCGCTCGCTGTCAGAATCGATTTTCAGGCGCAACAGCCTGCAGTCGAGTGCGCCATTCCAAAGAGTGTGGGTTCGGAAGGCGCGAATGCCGAGCTCCATTCCCAGTTCCGGGGAGCCGATGAGCACGCCGGCAATCCAACCCTGGAATCGTTCGCGCAGCACCTTCCCGAGTTCGCGGTGTATGGCGAGGGCGCCGTCGCGGTCTTCCATGCGTACGCCGTAGGGAGGGTTTACGCACAACAACCCGGCCGCGTGGGCTGCCGCGCGTGGCGCCGACGCCTCGGAATGCGACGCCGAATCCGATTCCGCCGGCAGGGCGTCGCCGCCACCATCGGCCGACGCCATCGACGCGCCGTACACCCC
>JAXDQF010000260.1:0-14834 GCA_034668025.1 Gammaproteobacteria bacterium
CACGAACAGCGCCGCCAATATACTCATGCCACCGTAAATCCAGTACGCGAAGCCGTGATTGAACATCGCGTTCAACACCGAACTGCCGTCGAGCACCTTGAAGGACACCGACACCAACAGGTTGGCAATCCATTGGGCCGCGACGGCGAGTCCCATGGCTTTGCCCTTGATGGCATTGGGGAACATCTCCGACAGCATCACCCAGGCGACCGGTCCCCAGGACAGAGCGAAGCCTGCGATGTACACCACCACGGCAATCAGGGCGCCCAGGCCCACCACTTTCGCATTAAACAGGCAGCCGAGCGCAATCATCGCGACCGCCATGATCACGGCCCCGGTGACCAGCAGCGGCTTGCGGCCCCACTTGTCCACCGTAACGATAGCTACCACCGTGAAGATGACGTTGGCGCCGCCGACGATCACCGTCTGCAGGAACGCCGTATTGGTTGAAGCACCCATGTTCGAGAACATGAGAGGCGCGTAGTACAGGACCGCGTTTATGCCGACGAACTGCTGGAACACCGAGATCAGGATGCCAATGACAATCACGGGCAGGCCGAACGACAGCATCGCCCCCGACTTCACCACCAGCGACTTTTCGATGTCGGAGAGAATCCCGCGGGCCTCGTTCTCGCCCATGACCCGGCGCAGCTGCGCGAGCGCTTCGGGGCTGCGCCCCCGCAATACGAGCCAGCGCGGCGTGTCGGGCACAAACATCAGCAGAATCAGCAGAATGGCCGACGGAATGGCCTCCGAGGCCAACATGTAGCGCCAGCCGGTCGACTTCACCCAGGCATCATCGCCCTGGGAGGCGACAAAATAATTTACGAAGTACACGAGCAGGATGCCGCCGACGATGGCGAGCTGGTTGAACGAGACCAGCCGGCCGCGAATGGCGCTGGGCGAGATCTCCGCGATGTACAGCGGCGACAGCATCGAAGCAATGCCCACGCCGACACCGCCCAGGATGCGGTACACAATGAACGGGCGCAGGGCCTCGGGACCCATCTGGCCGATGGTGCCGAATCCAAACTCCGGCCAGGCGGAGCCGATGGATCCCGCCAGGAACATGAGTCCCGCAACGACCAGCCCCCCTTTGCGCCCCAGCGCCGTGGAAATCCAGCCGGCGATCATGGCGCCGATGATGCACCCCACGAGCGCGCTGGAAATGGTCCAGCCGGACAGGCTGCTGCGGGCCGTCTCGGACAACCCGAGCGGGTCGATGAAATAGGCGTCGATCGACGTCACCGCCCCTGAAATGACGGCCGTGTCGTAGCCGAACAGCAGGCCTCCGAGCGTGGCCACGAACGTCAGCCCGATTACGAGCGACGTATTGACTCCAGTGTCTTGTCCAACGTTCATCTGCTCAAACCCCCTCACAGTGAGACCGGTCCACGGCCCGCCGGCAGCCTATCATTCCGGGCCACCCGTGCCGCAAAACGGCGTTTTTGGTAGCGCTACCTTTCCCCGCCGAGGCCACCGCTGTCAAGTCGGCGCCCATTTTGCTGCAATGCACTTATATGATGCGCCCTTGGTCGCAAGCGGAAAGGTATGGCATGAGTGAAGTCGAGGGATCTGTTTCCAGGCGCGAAGTTCTGAAGGGCGCAACGCTGTGCGCGAGTGCGGCCGCCCTGTCCGGCCTGTCATCGGTGGCGTGGAGCACGAACGCCGGGCGTTCGACCCTTGCCACCACCACCCTCGGCAAAGTCCGCGGCACGGTGCAGGAAGGCATCCACACCTTCAAAGGCATCCGCTATGGAGCCGACACCGGCCCGCGCCGCTTCATGCCTCCCATCCTGCCAGCCGCCTGGAAGAAGACACTCGATGCCACTGCCTACGGGGCTGCATCACCCCAGAGTGGCAAAGAAACCGAACCCATCAGCGAGGACTGCCTGTTCCTCAACGTCTGGACGCCGGGACTTCGGGATGGAGCCAAGCGTCCCGTCCTGTTCTACATTCATGGAGGCGCGTACTCCCATGGCTCCGGATCGAGCCCCTTGTATGACGGCACGCGGCTCTGCAAGCGGGGCGACGTCGTGGTCGTCACCGTCAACCACCGACTGAATAGTTTTGGCTACCTGTACCTCGCGCGTCTCGGGGGTGCCCCGTTCGCCGATTCCGGCAATGCGGGCATGTTGGACCTCGTGATGGCGCTCCAGTGGGTCCGCGACAACATCAAGGAGTTCGGCGGCGATCCGGACCGGGTCATGCTGTTTGGCCAGTCGGGCGGTGGCGCGAAGATCGCGACCCTGATGGGCATGCCCGTCGCCCGCACTCTGTTCCATCGGGCTGCCACCATGAGCGGCCAGCAGGTGACCGCGTCCGGTCCACTCAACGCAACCAGCCGTGCGCGCACGCTGTTGGATGCTTTGAAGCTGCCAGTGGATCGGGTAGCGGAAATCAGCTCTGCGCCCATGGAGAAAATCATCGAGGCCATGTCCGCGACAGACCCGGTGATTGGCAAAGGCGGACTGTACTTCGGGCCGGTGCTGGATGAGCGCACGTTGCAACAGCACCCCTTCTATCCGGACGCACCGGCGATCTCGGCCCATGTTCCAATGATTATCGGCAACACGCACGATGAAACCCGGTTGCTGATCGGGGGCTCCAGCCCGAAGGACTTCTCCCTGAGTTGGGAACAGCTGCCGGAGAAACTGTCATCCAACATGCGGGTCGATATCACGCCCGAAACGGTGATTGCGGCCTATCGCCAGATCTATCCCCAGTACTCGGCGAGCGATGTGTTTTTCGCCGCGACGACGGCTGCGCGCTCGTGGCGTGGCGCTCTCATCGAAGTTGAGGCGCGCGCCGCGCAGGGAGCGCCGGCTTACGCTTACGAGCTCGATTGGAAATCTCCCCTCGAAGGCGGGAAATGGGGTGCGCCGCATACACTGGATATCCCCCTCGTGTTCGACAATATAGACAAGGAGGGGTCTCTCACCGGTACGTCAGCCGATGCGCAAAAAGTAGCGGACCAGATGAGTGAGACGTTCATTGCGTTCGCCCGAACGGGTGATCCGAACAACAAAGCCATTCCGAAGTGGGAGCCCTACCAGCTGCCGCGCCGTCAAACGCTCCTGATCAACACCCAGTCCACACTCGGCGATGATCCACGGGGCAAGGAGCGGGAGTTATTTGCGAAGGTGCCCTGGATTCAGCAAGGGACCTGAGTGGGGCCGCGCGCCGTCTCGCGAGTCAGGAAATCAACCACGGCCAGCAGAGCTTCGCGCTCGCTGGCCCCTGCCTCGCGAGCAGCGTCGTACGTTCTTATTTGACGGTGAGCGCTCGTTCCGCGATCGAGAATCGTGCGGGTGTATTCGACTTCGCGAACACACCCCAGCGCCTCAGCGTCCTCACGCACCAGCGCAATCAACTCTTCCACCATTTGCGCGAACGGCACGAGCTCGCCGCGGGCCAGGTCCAACAACTGCTCGTCGAAGCTGTAGCGCATGGCGCGCCAGCGATTTTCGGCAATCAACACGTTCTTGTACCAGCGCCAGCTCTGGTTGCTGCGTCGCAGCCGATAGAGCATTCGCGTCAGGCACACCACGAGCGCTGCCAAGCACACCGAGTCATCGATGCTCGTGCAGCAGTCCATCACCCGCATCTCGATTGTCGGATAGCGCGGGTTGGGCCTGACGTCCCACCACATCTTCGTCGTGTTCTCGATGACACCGTTACGGATCAGCATGTCCAGGTGTCGTCGCAGCTCGCTGTAGCTCGCGAAACGCTCTGGTAAGCCGGTTCGAGGCAGCGAGCTGAAAGCGTTCAAACGGAACGACATCAGGCCGGTCCGCTCACCTTCCCAGAACGGTGATGAGCAGGACAAGGCCACCAGGTGCGGCACGAAGTACGACAACTGGTTCATGAGATCGACGCGCAGATCGTCGTCGTCGATTCCAACATGCACATGCATTCCGCAGACCATCATTCGGCGGGCCGCGGCCTGCATTTCGCGCGCCATGGCAAAAAACTGCTCTTTCTCCGTCGGCATCTGCCGGGTGGCCCGCGCGAACGGATGCGTCGATGCCGCGATTGGCGCGCGCCCGTAGCCGCGCGCTGTTTCAACAATGATGCCGCGCAGCCGTGTCAGCTCATCCCGCACTTCCGCGATGGAGTGACAGACCCGGGTGCTCACCTCGAGCTGGGAGCGCAGGAATTCGGGATTGATGTGGCCGCCGCCGCGCTCGGTACAGACCTGGAGCAGCCGGGCGGGCGGGTTCTCGTCGACGTCACGCGTCTCGAGATCGACGAGCAGGTATTCTTCTTCTACGCCGACCGTAAACGGCGGCTCAATACTGCTCACGGCGAAACGCCCCCCTCAGGCGGTTAACTGTGCAATCGGCAGCGGTGCTGCAACGAAAAATCCCTGTGCGAAATCCACGCCAATCCGTTTCAACTCATCCAGCACGGCCTCGGACTCGACGCACTCGGCCACAGTGGCAATGCCCAGCGCGCGACCCACTTTGCTGATGGCCTCCACCATGCTCCGATCCACGGCGTCTTCCGCAATGTGACTGATGAATTGCCCATCGATCTTCAGAAAGTCCACGGGCAGCGTCTTCAGGTACATGAACGACGACAGGCCGCTGCCGAAATCATCCAGTGAGAACTTGCACCCGCGGGCTTTCAACTCGCGCATGAAGTAGATGGCGTTGGACAGGCTCGTGACCGCAGCCGTCTCGGTAATCTCGAAGCACAGTGCATTCGCTATCGACGACTCGCCGACATTCTGCATGACAAATTCAGCGAACGACTGTTCGTTGAGGGACGTACCGGAGAGGTTTACCGCCAGCAGCGGCAGCGGAGCACCGCTCTTCTGACGCTCCTTGAGCAGCTCCACCGCCTGTGTCACGACCCACCGGTCGATGATCGACATGACGTTGTATCGCTCGGCCGCTGGAATGAACTCGCTCGGCGGCACCAGGTGGCCATCGTCGTCCCGCAGCCGTACGGTCAACTCGTGGAAGTGCGGTTGTTTGGGCGCGCTTCGATCGGCGACACTCGTAGGCACAATGGGCTGGAAAAAAAGCTCGAGCCGGTTTTCCTCGACTGCACGCGTCACGCGAGCGACCCAATGCATTTCGCGATGCCGGTGGGAAACACCGTCCTGCTCATAGACGTGGATCCGGTTGCGGCCCTCGTCCTTGGCGGCATAACAGGCAATGTCAGCAGCACTCATGATGCTGGCAACGTTTTCCGTCTCCGCCTTGATCTGGACTACGCCGACGCTCGCACCGACTGACAAAGTGCTGGCGCCCCACATGAACCGGTAGTCCCGGATCGCTTGGCGAACGCCCTCGGCGATTCGCGTCGCCTGTTCCAGCGTGCAGCCTTCGAGCAGCACTCCAAACTCGTCGCCGCCGAGCCGCGCGATGGTGTCCGAAGCGCGGACCCGCGTCTGCAGCAACCCGGTAACATCCCGCAGCAAACGGTCGCCAGCTTGGTGACCACAGGTATCGTTGACGACCTTGAACTGATCGAGGTCGATGTACAGCAACGCATAGGAGCCCTCTCCGCGCTGCGCACTGAGGACCGCCGCGTGAAGGCGATTGTCGAATTCTCGACGATTGATCAGCCCGGTCAGCGCATCGTGGCTGGCCTGGTAGGACAGAGCGCGCTTGAGCCGCCGCTCCTTGGTCACGTCATGGAACACGATGACCGCGCCAATGACCCGACCCTGCCGGTCACAAATCGGCGCGGCAGACTCCTGAATGGCCACTTCCTGGCCCGACCGTGTGATCAGGACCGAGTGGTCGGCGGGAGCCGCGGACTCGCCGCGCCCCAGGGCGCACATCAAGGGGTTCTCGATGGGCTCGCGAGTTATTTCGTTTACGAGGTTCAGCACGTCGCCGATGGGGCGACCGCGAGCCTCGTCGAGACTCCACGCGGTCAGCGTTTCCGCAACCGGGTTGATGTACTCGATCCGACCATCCGCATCGGTACTGATCACGGCGTCACCGATCGATTGCAGCGTCACCTGTGCACGCTCCTTCTCGGCGAATACGGCCTGTTCGGCGCGTTTGCGTTCAGTGATGTCCGCAATCGTACCCTCATACCCGATGATCTTGTTCCCGGCATCGCGCACCGCGCGCGCATTTTCAAGAATCACGACCTGTTGACCGTCGCGCCTGCGCATCCTGTACTCGGCGTTTCGAATTTCACCTTCCGACTCCACTTCTCGTGTGAATTCCGCGCGATCCGCGGGATTCCAATAGAGCATGGCAACGCTTGGCAGCGCGTAGAGTTCCTCAGCGCTGGCGTAGCCCAATATGGAGACGAACGCGGGATTGACCGACAGCAGCCGTCCATCCCAGCCACTCTGATACACGCCTTCCGCGATGCTTTCAAACAGGCCACGAAACTTTGCTTCGCTGGTCCGCAACGCCTTCTCCGCCAGGCGGCGTTGAATGGCAATACCGGCCAACTGAGCGGCATGCGCCATGATTTCGGACTCCCGGTACGTTGGAAGCCCGGGTTCGCGGCGATAGACGCCCAGCGACCCCAAAAGTTTGCCACTCGCCGACTTCAGCGGCGTCGACCACGCAGCGCGCAGCCTCGCTTCGAGCGCGGCTTCCCGCCTCTGTTGCCAGAACGGGTCTTTGCCAATGTCCGCCACCAGCACCTGGCGACCCAGATAGACCGCGGCAGCGCAGGATCCATTGCGGATATCGATGGCAGACCGTTCCAGAACAGCACGCAGCTTCTCCGGCAAGCGGGGAGCGACCATGGATAAAAACGCCAATCCGTCGTCCGCGAGCATGCTGACTGAACAGACGGTTCCTATGCCGACGGATTCGATGAGGCGGGTGATCGAGGCCAGTACTTCTTCGAGGGGCGCGTTGCTCGTGAGCTGCTCGAAGACCTGGCGCTCGGCTGCCGCCACCCGCTCAGTTCGTTTGCGATCGGAGATGTCGGCGATGCTGCCGCGCACCAGGCGACGGCTGCCGCTCGGCATGCGCACCAGCCGAACTTCGCAAATCAGATCCTTACCGAAGGAGTCGCGATGCATCCATTCGTGGACCTGAGGCTCGCCATCGAGGGCTCGCTGGACGTACTCACGCGATCTTTCCGCGGAAGGCGTTCCGTCGGGCTGCAGGGGTGGACTCAGGTCGACGGGACCCACTTGAAGCAGGCGGGCGCGGTCTAATCCAAAAAACCGCTCGGCATTCTCATTAACGTCGACGTATCGTTCAGCATCCACGTCGAACACAACGATCGCTTCTGGCGCGTGATTCACGAGAAGGCGATAACGCGCCTCGCTCTCTCGCATCGCCTGCTCCGACTCGCGGCGATCGGTGATGTCACGCAGACACAGTACAAACACTTCGCGTCGCGAGAGCCTGGCCTTGCTGACGGCAATCTCGGCCGGAAAGAATTCACCGTCCTTGCGCTGACCCCATGACTCACGCGAGGCCAGATCGATCGCCGTGTCGCCGGTACTCGCGGCCAGGCGGTACAGCGCCTGGGTAATGGTCTCGTGGGCGGCAATCTTCGGAATCAGCAGGTCGATGCGCTGACCAACAACCTCGGCTTCAACGTGTCCGAAAACGCGCTCGCCCGTGGGGTTGAATGTTTGAATGACACCGTCCTCATCCACAGTGAGGACGACGTCTTTGATGTGGTCCAGAATGACCTGGAGGTGCTCGGAGCTCTGCTCGCGAGCTTCATGGGCCAGGGCCCGCGCTTCGTCGGCCATGAGCCGCATCGACTGAACGATGCCGCGGCGTTCCTCGTCGATCGCCTCGTAATGCGCGCTGACCAGTCTGAGCAGCATCGCCAAATCCGGCGTGGCGGTATCGGTGCGGAGCCGAAGCTCCTTCAGCTGGGCACGTAGCTGCTGGTGGAGGTCTGGACTGTCTTCACCCCACAGGCTGTCGTCAGCGCGGACCAGTGTGGTGGTGGCGCCCGGACTGGCCTCGGCCCGAACGACCGTGGTCGTACCGCCACCGGCGTCCTCGCTAGTGAGCCGGTCCGGCTTCACGGCCCTTTCGCCACCTGATCAGGCATCCCCTCGCCGGAGATGACTGGAATAGTGAACGTCCGGTTCAACTCCTGATTCGATGCTGTAAACGACACGACGGCTGTGAGGGCAAAAATGCCGTCCCGCTTCGGGAGGATCTTCACGACGTGACGGATCGGGGTGCCACCCGTGAGCTTCTCGACGCGATCCAGCTGCGAACCATCGACGATCTCGAGCCCGTCAACAACCTGAAACGAAACCGAGACATTGTCCGGAACAGGTTCCAGCGGTACCACGGCCACATCGATATCGGTGACCTGCCCCACTTCGGGACGGACGGGCAAGGAGAATTTCAGGTCAACCGGGGGGCCGGCCTTGGAGCCGCTGACCGCGGCGACCATGTCGCTGAGCGGCTCCTCGCCCGGCTTCGAGGGTGCCGAGCTCTTGTGCGGTTTGTGGGACTTCCCGCTGGCAGTGCTGGCTGTGGACTGGCCCGTCTGATCACTCGAGCCGCAACCCGAAGCGCCCAGCAGGCAGCCCGCGGCGACGACCGCCAACCAGCCGGCATGCCAAAAAGTGCCAGAGATTCGCATGGCTCCGTGCATTACTTCGAGTATCTCCTGCGCTGTAGACTGCCGAAATGTACCGCGTCTGACCGGTTCAAAGCACGTGGGAATCCCCATTTCGTGACGTCTTCTTTGATTGATTGGCGCGGCACTGGCCGCGCGGAGCCCGGGTTCTCTCACGCCGCCAAAAAGCGCGGTTTTTGGCGGCTGCTCCTCCGGGTTGCCCAGCCCGGCTGCTCAGCCGCCCAGTGGAGGGTCATCCAGTGTTTCCAGCTGTTCACGCAAATCCCCCACATACCCCTCCCAGTAGCGATGCTCGCCAAACCAGGGAAATGCCCGCGGAAAAGCGGGGTCCTGCCAACGATGCGAGACCCACGCGGCATGGTGCAGCATGCGCAACGTCCGCAACGGCTCAATGAGGGCCACCTCGCGAAAATCGAAGTCCGCGAACTGAGTGTAACCCTCCAACAACTGCGCCCACTGGCGGCGCTGGTCGGAGCGCGATCCCGCCAACAGCATCCACAGGTCCTGGACCCGCGGTCCGGTGGCGCAATCGTCCAGGTCGACAAAGGCCGGTCCCTGCTCGTTCCACAGGAGGTTGCCCAGATGACAGTCGCCGTGAATGCGGATCTCGCGGATGGAACCCGCCTGTTCAAAGGCCTGCTCGACGCGACCCAGAAGGGCTTCGCTCGTGTCGATGTAGCGGTCGCGCAATACGTCCGGCAGCAGGTCACTTGCCAACACCTGGTTGCAAGCGTCGATTCCCAATCGCTGCAGACCGAGATGGGGGCGACTGACGAAGGGACGCAGAGCGCCAATTTGGTGCACTCGCGCGAGGCTGCGGCCCAGCAGTTGCCGGGCGTCGGTCGCGTCGAGCTCGGGAGCTCGGCCGCGCATCCAGGGAAATGCCGCAAAACGAAACTCTTTGAACGTAAACAGGGTGCGGCCGTCAATCGTCACCGGTGCCGCTACGGGGAGCTCGGCGGCAGCCATCTCGGCAGTAAATTGATGCTCCTCGCCAATCTGTTCATCCGTCCAGCGCTCCGGACGATAGAATTTCAGCACGAGGTTTCCACCCGCACTGCCCAATTGGTAGACACGGTTTTCGTAGCTGTTTAGCGCGAATAGGCGCCCATCGACGTCCAAGCCAACCGATGCGGCTGCGTCCAGCACGACGTCAGGTGACAACCCGGTGAAGGGCTTCACATCGGACGCATCGCTTTTGTTTATCATTACTTCACTTAAGTTACTAAAAGGAGCCGCTCACGCATGAGTCGCTCGTCGATCTTAGTCACCGGCGGCGCCGGATACATCGGAAGCCACACCGTTCTGCAGCTCAGAGCTCGTGGTGAGCAGGTGGTTGTGCTGGACGATCTGTCCACCGGGTTTCGGCAGGCGGTGCTCGACACGCCGCTCGTCGTTGGTAAGGTCGGTGATCGCGACCTCGTGATGGAAGTGCTTCGTACGCACGGAGTTGACACCGTCCTGCACTTTGCGGCCCACACGATTGTCCCTGAATCAGTGTCCAATCCGCTGAAGTACTACGGCAACAACACCTGCTCGACACGCAATCTCCTGGAATGCTGCGTGGAGACCGGCGTTAAGAATTTCGTGTTTTCATCCACGGCGGCAGTGTATGGCATCCCGGAAGGCAGCTTCGCCGCGGAGACGGCGCCCACGGCTCCCATCAATGCGTATGGGACGTCCAAGCTGATGTCCGAGTGGATGCTCCGCGACGTGGCGGCCTCTTCCCCCCTGCGATACGTTGCCTTGCGATACTTTAATGTGGCGGGATCCGACACGATGGGCCGGATCGGCCAGGCGACCCCGAAGGCCACTCTGCTGGTCAAGGTTGCTTGCGAGGCGGCAGTTGGAAAGCGCCCCCATGTGTCGATCTACGGCACGGACTTCCCCACCGATGATGGCACTGGGGTCCGGGACTACATCCACGTCGAGGACCTGGCTACGGCTCACCTGGACGCCCTGAGCTACCTGCGAAAAGGCGGTACTCCGCAAGTGCTCAACGTCGGCTATGGCCACGGATACAGTGTCCGAGAAGTCCTCAAAAGCGTCGAACGTGTTGCGGGGCATGCACTGAATATTCGCGAGGAGGCTCGCCGTCCCGGGGACCCGCCAATCCTCGTGGCGCGTGCCGACCGTATCCGCTCGGAGCTGGGTTGGCGTCCAAAACTGGACGACCTCGACACCATCGTAAGGACCTCGCTGCAATGGGAGCAGCGGCTCGCTCGCGAGCCGTGGTAAGGGCACAGCGGTCTTCGAAGCAGGGATCACCGACACCGGTGAGCCCTTACGGATAGAATGTGCCATGCAATGGGCACGACCCAAGTCATTGAGCGGATTGATGCTCCTCGGCCTGGCGCTGATCGCCGTGCCGCTCCTCGTCGCTGTGTTGACCGCAGCGCTGCAAATCCGCCAGCTCGCTGATACCGGTCAGAAGATCGTTGTCGAGGGTGTCACGGCGGCGCGCGCCAGCCAGGAGTTGTTCAGTCAGATCTCCTCGTTGGAAAGGACCGCGCGTCTGTATGACGTCCTCAGCGATGCCAACCTGCTCGAGCTGTACCGCCGCCAGGATGCGCGGCTCACGGCTACGCGGGTGCAACTCGAGCGCCGCGAACAGTCAGCCAGCTCCCGCAAGACATTGGGGGAGCTCGGCGAGCTGCAGCGGAACATTGGCGCGTCTGTCATGTCTATGCAGGCGGGGAAGGGAACGTCCAACGCTACAGGGATGTCGCGCCGCTTCACGGAGCTCGGCGCGCTCGCGGACAAGGTGGCTGCGCAAAGCAACGCGCAGATCGACACCGAAGTAGCGGCACTCGAGGCTCAAACTCAGCAGGCGCGGCGACGGCTGCTCTGGCAGGCAGCGCTGCTCGTCCCGCTCACGATCATCGCGATCATCGTGTTGACCGTGGCGGTGGGCCGACCGTTGCGCCAGCTCGACCGGGCCATCAGCGAGCTGGGCGAAGGCACATTCTCCAACCAGATTGCAGTGGCGGGTCCACACGATCTGGAGCGGCTGGGCGGTCAGCTGGAATGGCTGCGCCAGCGACTGCTCGACCTGGCGCACGAACGCAATCGCTTCCTGCGCCACATGTCGCACGAGTTGAAAACCCCGCTCGCGAACATCCGTGAGGGCACCGAGCTGCTCATGGACGGCGCCGTCGGCGAGCTGGACTCCAATCAGCGGGAAGTGGCGGGCATCCTGCGCGAGAACGGAATCAAACTGCAACGCATGATCGAGAACCTGTTGTCATTCAGTGCCTGGCAGACCTCCAGTGTGGGGCTCGAAGCCACGCAGTTCCGGCTGCGACCGGTTGTCAAGCAAGTGCTGGAAAATCAGCAGCTGACGCTGCTGTCGCAGCGTGTACGTTTAGATGTGCGCATCGAAGATGTGACGCTCATCGCGGATCGCAGCAAGGTTCGGCTGATCCTCGAGAACCTGGTATCCAACGCAGTGAAGTACTCACCCAAGGGAGGTACTATCCACCTTCGCGCACGTACCGCAGGCGAGTTGCTGGAGCTGGATGTCGCCGACAGCGGGCCGGGTATTCCGGTCGAAGACCGCGCGCACGTGTTCGAAGCTTTCTACACTGGACGGGCCTCCAAAAGCTCGGCGGTCAAAGGCACCGGCATCGGGCTGTCTGTCGTGCTCGAATTCGTCTCCGCGCACGGCGGCACCGTGCAGATCGTGGACGGCGAATTTCCCGGTGCCCATTTCCGCATCAGCATGCCGAGTCGACCTGTCAACAACATTGAAGTCAAAGAACACGCGCATGCCGCATAACATTGCGCGAGCCCTACCCGCTTTGCTGTCGAGCGTGCTTCTGAGCGCCTGCGCGACCGACTTCGGTGTCCGTGAGCGCGAGCCGCGGCCGCCGGCGCCCGTGGTGGACAAAAATGCGGCCTCCGTCGCAGTTTTGACAGAAGATCTGCAATTGCTGCAGAAACTCATGCAGGCCCCGCCGGCCGAGCAGGCAGAAATAACTGCCGCTGCGCAGCGTGATTACGAGACGGCGCCCACTCCGAGCCGTCAATTGCGCTTTGCCCTGGTCTTGGCCAACCCCGGCCACCCCGCAACCGACCTCCCGCGGGCCCAACGTCTGTTGCGGGAGCTGATGGCCAACCCGGAAATGTTGCTTTCTGGGGAACGCGCCCTTGCTTTTTTAGAACTGCAGCAAATTGACGACCATTTGACGTTGGAAGCAGAAAATCGCAGGCTCCAGGGGGACGCCGTTCGCGCTGATCGAGAGCGCCTGGGTACCGTCAATCGCCGTCTGCAGTTGGAGACAGACGAGAATGCACGGTTGCGCAAGGAACTCGAGGAAGCACGGGCCAAGCTCGATGCAATAGCCAACATCGAGCGCTCGCTGAATGAGCGCAAACCGAGCAATGAAGGACGACAACCGTGACGATTCCCGCGACGCTGTTGCAACCGGAGCAGTTGAGGACGAGGCACTTGAATCAGACAGGAAAACGGAAAGCCCGCATCCTGGTGGTGGATGACGACCCGGGTCTGCTGCGCCTGTTGACGATCCGCCTGCGCGCGGAAAGCTACGATGTTGAAGCCGTCGAGAGCGGTGTCCAGGCGCTGGCCGCGGCCAGCCGCTTCCGCCCGGACCTGGTGATCACCGACCTGCGCATGGACCACATGGACGGCATTGGCCTCCTCAAGGAGCTGCAGAATCGCTGGCCCGGCCTGAAGGTCATCATCCTGACCGCCCACGGCACCATTCCGGATGCGGTGCAGGCGACCCAGATGGGTGCATTCGGCTTCCTCACCAAGCCGGTGGACAAACAGGAGCTGCTGGACCAGGTGCAGAAGGCATTGCGCATCTCGGGTTTCGGCGCCTCCGACGAAGACTGGCGGGCGGAAATCGTCACGCGCAGCTCGGTGATGGAAGAGAAGCTCGCGCAGGCCCACATGGTGGCCGGCACCGACGCGCGAGTGTTGATTACCGGTGAGAGCGGCACGGGCAAGGAGCTCCTCGCACGCGCCATCCACCATGCCAGCCCCCGCAAGAACAAGCCGTTCGTCGCGATCAATTGCAGCGCGATGGCTGAGAACCTGTTGGAATCGGAGTTGTTTGGCCACGAGAAGGGATCCTTCACGGGCGCGACTCGCGCGCATCGTGGGCTCTTCATGGCCGCTGACGGCGGCACGCTCATGCTGGACGAGATCGGCGACATGCCGATGCGGCTGCAGGTCAAGCTGCTGCGCGTCCTGCAGGAGAATGTCATCCGCCCGGTTGGCAGCACGGATGCGATTCCAGTGAATGTCCGCGTGATCTCGGCCACTCACCGGGACCTGCAGAATCTGATGACGGCCGGCCAGTTCCGCGAGGACCTGTACTACCGATTGAATGTCGTGCACATCGAGATGCCGGCATTGAACCGGCGCCGGGAAGACATTCCCCTGCTGGTAGCTCACTTCCTCGCGCAGATCGCGAAGGAAAGCGGCGTCCGGAAGATTTACGCGCCCGAGGCTGTCGAGCTGCTGGCTACGGCTGACTGGCCGGGCAACATCCGGCAGTTGCAGAATGTGGTGCGGCAGAACGTTGCGTTGTCACAGACACCGATCATTCCTGTCGAGTTGGTGCAACAGTCACTGGGCGGTGGCCCGGGCCGTCTGCCCTCCTTCGACGAGGCACGTGACGAGTTCACCCGCAGCTACCTGTCGCAGATCCTGCAGATCACGGGTGGCAACGTGAGCCAGGCGGCGCGCCTCGCGAAGCGCAACCGGACCGACTTCTACAAGCTGTTGGCCCGCCACCAGCTGACCCCTGAGGAATTCAAGCAGCGGTAACGTTCGCGGCTGACGCGCCGGAGACGCCCCCCTACAGAGCAGCCGCCAAAAACCGCGCTTTTTGGCGGCGGAAAAGGACCTGGGCTCCGCGCGGCTAGTGCCGCGCCAATCGAACAATCGCCGGCGGAAAAGGACCCGGGCTCCGCGCGGCCAGTGCCGCGCCAATTAACGAGCTAACGAGGATCGGCGCAGTACTGTTTTACCAGGCGCCGCACCTGGATCCGCTCCAGCAGCCGGCGCGGTCGCACAACGGCCATTCGTCCCACCAGCTCGACCTGAGCAAACTGCTCGATCACTTCATACTCGGGACGATCCACGTAGTCATCGAGCAGAATCTGCGTCTCGGAGAGGGGTGATAGGCTGAGCAGGCTCTCCAGGACGCAGGCGACGCGAAACCGTCCATCGACGAGAATCAGGTCAGGTTGTTGGCCAATCGTTCTGAAGTAGCGCCAGGGGGCCTTGGCGTACTCTTCCCAACGCCGCA
>JAXDQF010000261.1:0-10632 GCA_034668025.1 Gammaproteobacteria bacterium
TCGCTGAGTGTCCAAAGCACCTGCGCACTCGCCGGTGCAAGCTCGTCCAAAAGGACGAACCGCACGCGCAGTTCAGAATGGGCCTCGCGGACCTCAATCAGTCTGGGCATCAGGTTCGCCTATCCGGTGTGGCATTTATCATTTGATCAGATTATTAAAAGATTTCAGGAAGAAAGGCAAGTCTGCTTAACTAGGCGCCCGATTGTGCCGGCCGTCCTGATTGGGGTAAGATCTGATCAGATGATGGACGCACTCGTAGCCCGCGCCGGAAAGCGCGTGACCTTGCAGGATTCGGTCTATAACCAGCTGCGCTCGCTGCTGATGCGAGGCCGCTTCGACCCCGGCCAGAGTCTGGTCGTGCAAACGCTGGCGACCACGTTGCAAACGAGCACGATGCCCGTTCGTGGCGCTCTGCTCCAACTCGTCTCCGAAGGCGCGTTGGAAATTCTGCCATCAGGAACCACGCGCGTCCCGGGAGTCTCACTCGAAAAGCTCGAGGACTTGTGCACGGCACGAGTCGCCATCGAGGGCCTGGCGGCCGAGCTCGCCTGCAGCCGGGTCTCACCGTCACTGATCAAACAGTTGCGCCATCTGATCGTCGACCACGAGTTGTCGAGCGAAGTGGATGGCGTGTATCCGAGCCTGGAGAAAAATCAGGAGTTCCACTTCCTGATCTACCGTGCCTCCGGATCTACGGTGCTGCCGCAGCTGATCGAGAATCTATGGTTGCAGTACGGCCCGTACCTGCGGCTGGTATGCAAAAACATGCAGGCTCCAGCGATGGGCCCGTTGCGCTCGCACGAGACCGACTATCACTATGAGATCGTCGCGGCGCTCGAAAAAGGCGACCCGGTGGGTACTCGCGCGGCAATTGGGAGGGACATCAACCGCACGGTGGGCCTGCTCCGCGAGTTGCTTGTCAACATCTGAGGGCGGCGAAGAATCCACTCAGACGATCCATCGCTTCCTCGATGCTCTCGTAGGGCTGTGAGCCAAAGCACAGTCGCAGATGACCTTCTCCGCAAGTTCCGTAGAAGCTGCCTGCTTCAACCACGACCCCGGCAGACTCCAGAATCGTCTCCGCCAGCGCCTGGGCGCGATAACCCGTTCGGCTGATATCAGGAAACGCGTAGATGGATCCTTGCGGCACATCGCAGGTAACGTTGGGCATACAGTTCAGCCGTTGCACCATCAGATCCCGGTTACGCCGGTCCGCATCGATCATGGCCTGGATCGGCTCGTATGGACCGGTCACCGCGGCCAGTGCACCGTGCTGGATGAAGGTATTCACGTGAGTGACCTCCGATGTGAAAATCTTCGCCATGCCCTGGATGATTGCTCCGGAGGCGACTGCGTATCCCAGTCGCCACCCATCCATTGCGTAGGCTTTGGTGAAGGCGAACATCGAGATAGTTCGCTCTGACATGTGCGGCAAGGAAGCGATGCTGACGTGTTTCGCCCCGTCATAGGTTATGTGCTCGTAGACCTCATCCGCGATGACGACCAGATTGTGCCGGGTCGCGATGTCAGCCACGCTTGCCAACTCCCCTTCCGTGTAAACGCGCCCTGTCGGGTTTCCCGGATTGACGAGCACGAGCGCGCGCGTCCGTGCTGTCACTTTCGCTTCGATCCATTCGGGCCGAATGCGGAAGCCTTCTGCCGCATCCAGTGGAACGGGCACCACACGTCCGCCCGCCATTTCGATCTTGCCGATGTGTTGCGGGTAGTAGGGATCGAGCACGATGACTTCATCGCCCGCATCCACCACCGCCATGAAGGCCATGAATGAGGCCTGCGTCAGCCCGTTGGTGACGATGATCTGGTCAGGGTCGACCACCATGGAGTTGCGGGAGGCAAGCTGATCCGCAAGCGCCTGCCGCAAGGCGGCGTTTCCCCGCATGTCGCTGTAGTGAACCTCTCCAGCCTGCAACGCCCGGATGGTCGCATCCTTGATGTGCTGCGGCGTGTCGTAATACGGCCGCCCCAACTCGAGATGGATGAGACCCTCCTGAGGAATGAATGCAGCCGCCTTGTCGCACATTCCATAGCTCTTCTCGGCGGTATCGGTGACGCGGCGGGACAGGCGAATCATGGTTTTCTCTTTGGTGTCGGACCTGACTCACGACGCCGGTGCGTCAAACGTCTCGCGAGCATCGCGGTCGTCATGAGCAATTGCGGTACGTAGCGCGCAATTGTGAAACCGCGAACGGCGCGCGGAGCTTCGAGCGCGAGAGCGGGAATGTATGATTGCGGGGCCAACAGCCAGCGCGCGACCTCACGCCCGAGGATCGTATTCTGGGCAATCCCACGACCGTTGCAGGCTTGAATCGCTGTGAGACCGTCGGCCACTCGAACGAGGCGCGGTAACAGGGTCTGATTGATCCAGGCGACGCCGTGCCAGATGAACTCCAACGGCCGGGCCTGATAGCGATGCAACATAGCACGCAAACGTCGGTTGACTGCCGCTTCAATCGAAGCACGGGCAATTCCCGCCGCTGCCGGGTAGGCGGTGATCAGGCGGTGCCCCGCGGCCCAGCGGAGCGAAAAGACATCCGATTCAACATCGGTAAGCACGTGTTCAGCCGGAAGTATTGTCGCAACTGTGCTGGCGTCCAGTGACTCGGTAGCCACTTCATACACGGGCATGGGAAGAACGGTATGTCTGAGTGCGGGGTGGAGGAAGGCGTTCCCGCCATTCGCACAGAGTACGACGTGCGATGCTGTGATTTCGCCCTGATCCGTACGTATGAGCCAGCCGTTGGTAGTCTGAGCGAGTTCGACTACACGGCTGTGCTCATGAACCAACGCCCCCGTGCTGCTGGCAAGCCTGGCAAGCTCGCGCGCGTAAGACAGCGGGTTCAATCCACCGCCACTTCGATCCAACAGGCCGCCTTCATAGCCGTAACAACCGGAAAGCTTCTGCACCGCCTGCGCGTCGAGCCATTGAAGATCGGCGCGAAAGGGTTGCCATTGCCGTATGGCCTCCGACAAGCGTCGCACGCCAGAGGCGGTGCGCGCTGGAGCCAGAAAACCGGTTTGCGACGCCGAACACTGCAGCGCATGGCGGCGTACGAGATCAAACGTGTATTGACCTGCCTCAGCGATTAGTCGCAGCAGACGGATACCCTGTTCTCGACCGAGGCGCTCCTGCACGAGCTGCGGTGTCATACGCACGAGTTGTGGTGCAACGATGCCCGCGCTCGCGCCCGATGCACCTGAGCCGAATCTGTCTGCTTCGAGCACGATAGGATTTTTGCCCGCCGCGGCCAGATGGAAAGCAAGCGACAAACCCGCGATGCCGCCACCAATGATCACAATCTCGACGTCGTTCCGGCCCGCAAAGGCCGGCGTTGCCGCAGCGATCTGGGTCAGATCCTGCCAAAGCGAGAGTCGATCGGGCGTTCGTAGGCGACGCGATTCCGTCACCGTGTTTCCTCACGCGTGCACACGCTTTCCATTGTCCAGCTCATGTCATTTTAGCGTGATCATCTGATCAGATTTGTTTCTGCGTGTCCAGCGCCGGAGCACAAAATGCCCATTCCTGGTCAAAAAGTTGCGTTTTCGGGAGACTGACCTATTATCTGATCAGATGATGAGGTCTGGATTGTAACGTGCGGCCGGCTCGGGAAGAGAACTATCCGCCGCCTTCATATGCCTGGTACGGGGTCGGCGTGCTCGTGCTGGTCACCATCCTTTCCTACACCGACCGGCAGATCCTCAGCCTGTTGGTTGACCCTATCCGGCACGACCTGGGAATTTCGGACACCCAGGTTGGACTTCTCATTGGCACCGCCTTCGCTTTCGTCTATGGGGTGGCCGGCCTGCCGTTAGGATGGTTGGCTGACCGGTTACGCCGACGCAATTTGATTGTCGCCGGCATTGCATTGTGGAGCCTCGGGACTGTCTGCTGCGGCGTGTCCCAAAACTTTGCACAATTCTTCGCGGCCCGCCTGCTGGTGGGAATTGGTGAGGCAGTCCTGACACCGGCCTCGATTTCCATGATCAGCGATTCTTTTCCGCCCCGCCGCCGCGGCCCGGCCACCAGCGTTTTCCTGATGGGAATGGCAATGGGTGCCGGGGGTGCAATTGCGTTTGGGGGTCTCATTCTGCGTTTCGTTGATTCGGGATGGCTACGCGGGACTTTTCTCGACGGCGAACCCTCCTGGCGCGTAGTGCTCCTGCTTCTGGGCATCCTCGGCATCGTGCCGGCACTGATAGTCTCCTCGCTCAGGGAGCCGAAACGCCAACACGGCGATGCACTGATCGCCTCAGTGCCGGCATCGACTGCGCGCCCTGTAGAACAAGCGTTTAGTGAGCCGTTGAAAGACGGCTGGCTCGTGCCTGGTGCCGACAGCTGGCTGCGGCTGGCCCCACTGCTCCTGGCGATGGGAATCACCTCTCTCGTTGACAATGCGGTGCTCGCGTGGACGCCATCGCTGCTCGTCCGTGGTTTTGGTATGGCGGCGAGTCAGGTTGGTCCGCTTCTCGGCACGCTGTTGATGATCGCAGGCGGAGCCGGCATGTTGGCCGGAGGACTTTTGAGCGATTGCGGGCGACTGCGAGGGTTTCGGGGCGGGCGGATTCCGGTCGCAGTCTGTTCGGCTGCGCTGACCGCACCCGTCACTATCCTCATCATGACAGGCAGCGCTGATGTGGTGCTCGCCGGGGTCACTCTGTATGTCTTCCTTTCTTGCGTCGGCGCCGCAGTCGGAATGTTGACTCTCCTGGATCTCGTGCCCAACGCGCGGCACGGGCTGGTCACGGCCGTCAGCTTCTTCCTGAATGTGGCGCTCGGCGCCGGCGTAGGACCGGTCGCGGTGGGGTTCGTGGCAGACCATCTGCCCTTGGTGGGCGGGGACATCGGGCGTGCGGTTTTTCTGATCGCCTGCCCAGGTTTCCTGCTGGTCACCGGGCTTTTCTTTATCGTCCTGCGTAATGCCCGCCGACGGCAGAGCGGTCATTCGAATCCGCACATCAGCGCCGCATAGAGCAACCTGTAATGGCTGATGAAGTCACATCACCCCAAGCTCGCGTCTTACGGGTCGTGGATTCGCACACCTGTGGACAACCCACCCGGGTAATCGTCAGCGGTACAGGTCTCGCCGCTGGCACTATGCCCCTGACAGCGCAACAGGAACTTCGTGATCGACACGACTGGATCCGACGAGTTGCAGTGTTCGAGCCGCGCGGACATCGCTCGATGTTCGCTGCAGTACTGATCGCGCCGGGGACACCCGATGGCGAATACGGCGTCGTTTACATGGATGCCTACGGGTACCCCAATATGTGCGGGCATGCAACTATCGGTGTCGCGACGACCTTGTTTGAAGAGGGCTGGATACGAGTCTCGAGTCCGCGCTTTTGCGGACATGTTGAGCTCGGTCTCTTGACCCCAGCCGGTCGTGTTGAGCTGCGCGCGCGGCTCGACAATGGGAGAGTTGAATCGATCGCTTTTCGACCACCTATCGCTTTCCACCTGGGATCCATGGAAGTGCAGATTGGCGGCACTACTAAAGTAGCTGACCTCGCTCATTGCGGTCAGTGGTATGCATTCATCGATCTCGCTGATACAGGCTTCCATGTTGAAGCGGATGACATCGACGACCTCGTTAGAATGGCCATTCACGCGCGTTTGCAGATCGAACGCACTATCCGAATGAACGATCCCATGACGGGTAGGCCACCGAATCCTATCAATGTTGTCTGGGTCGATACCCCGAAGCATCCGGATGCTCGGGCGCGAAACGTCCCGATCTCCCCCGCCGGGTCATTTGACCGGTCTCCGTGTGGTACCGCCACGTGCGCTCGCATGGCGACTCTGGTCGCGCAGAACAAGATGGCGATCGGCGGCAAGTTTACGAACGAGGGGTTGCTGGGGACCCTTTATCGGGGTATGGCCGTCAGCACGGTAACGCTTTCCGGTATCAGCGGTATCGTTCCGGAAGTCGAGGGTAGCGCCTGGATCGTCGGCCGTGCGGACCTCAGCGTTGACCCGCGAGATCCGCTTGCGGACGGCTACCTCGTCGGTGGCGGGCCCGCCATTATCTGATTCTTATTTGGTGCGCGCTGACGGGATCGAACCGCCGACATTCGCCGTGTAAAGGCGACGCTCTACCAGCTGAGCTAAGCGCGCACTGCGCAAACAGGAAGGAAGCGGAGGGTACGCGAACCCTACCCCCCGCTCAACTCGATCTCAATGAGCCGGAACCGGCTGCTTGACGCTCCGACGACCGTTACGCCGCGTGCTCGTCTTACCCTCGGCAGCAGCTGCCGCCGGGGCGGGTGGCTCAACCGGCCCGATGCCCGGCTGCTGGGTCAGCGCGAGCGTCAGCACCTCGTCAATCCACTTGACCGGCTTGATCTCCAGATTCCCCTTGATGTTGTCGGGAATCTCGACGAGATCCTTCTGGTTCTCATCCGGAATCAGGACCGTCTTGATCCCACCCCGATGGGCCGCCAGCAGCTTCTCTTTCAAGCCGCCGATCGGCAGAACCTCACCCCGCAGGGTGATTTCGCCCGTCATCGCGACATCCGATCGCACCGGAATCTTGGTCAGCGCTGAGACCAGCGCCGTACACATTCCGATACCGGCGCTCGGGCCGTCCTTCGGGGTAGCTCCCTCAGGGATGTGCAAGTGAACGTCGAGCTTCTGATAGAACTCCTGCTCGAGGCCGAGGATTGAAGCCCGGCTACGAACCACAGTCATCGCGGCCTGGATGGACTCCTGCATCACCTCGCCCAGCTGGCCGGTGTGTTGCAGCTTGCCCTTGCCAGGAACAACAGCCGCTTCGATCGTCAGCAGCTCGCCGCCCACTTCCGTCCAGGCGAGCCCGGTGACCTGACCAACACGGTTCAGATCCTCGGCCTTGCCGTAGCGGAACCGACGCACGCCCAGGAACTTGTCCAGGTTGCGCGGTGTGATGGCGACTGATTTCTGTTCCTTCTTATGAAGGAGCATCTGTTTGACGGCCTTGCGACTGATCTTCGCAACTTCGCGCTCGAGATTACGAACACCGGCCTCGCGCGTGTAGTAACGCACGATATCCATCAGGGCGGCATCCGAAACCTTCAGCTCATCGTCCCGCAACCCGTTGTTCTTCATCTGCTTCGGCACGAGGTAGCGGCGCGCGATGTTCATCTTCTCGTCTTCCGTGTAACCGGGCAGACGAATGACTTCCATGCGGTCCAGCAACGGAGCCGGGATATTCAGGCTGTTGGCCGTGCAGACAAACATCACTTCCGACAGGTCGAGATCGACCTCGAGGTAATGATCGTTGAAAGCGGAATTCTGCTCGGGGTCGAGCACTTCCAGCAGCGCCGATGACGGGTCGCCGCGGAAGTCCATGGACATCTTGTCGACTTCGTCGAGCAGGAACAGCGGATTGTGCACACCCGCCTTGGACATGTTCTGCACGATCTTGCCGGGCATCGAGCCGATGTACGTGCGCCGATGGCCGCGAATCTCGGCCTCGTCACGCACTCCGCCCAACGACATGCGCACAAACTTCCGATTGGTCGAGCGCGCAATGCTCTGCCCCAACGAAGTCTTGCCAACACCCGGCGGCCCCACGAGACACAGGATCGGTCCGCGCAACTTATCGACCCGCTGTTGGACAGCGAGATACTCGATGATGCGCTCCTTTACCTTGTCCAACCCAAAGTGGTCTTCGTCCAGCACCTTTTCGGCGCGGGCGATGTCCTTGATGATCTTGGTCCGCTTCTTCCACGGCACCTTGACCAGCCAGTCAATGTAATTACGGACAACAGTCGCCTCGGCGGACATCGGCGACATCATCTTGAGCTTGTTCAGCTCGCCGGTGGCCTTCTCGCGCGCCTCTTTGGGCATGCCGGCCTTGGCGATCTTCTGCTCGAGCTCGGTAATCTCGTTGCCGCCCTCGTCCATCTCGCCGAGCTCTTTCTGAATGGCCTTCATCTGCTCATTCAGGTAGTACTCGCGCTGGCTCTTCTCCATCTGGGCTTTGACGCGGCCGCGGATGCGCTTCTCGATCTGCAACACGTCCATCTCGCCTTCGATGGCGACGAGGATGTGCTCGAGACGCTTGCGTACATCCAGGATCTCGAGAACCTTCTGCTTCTCGGCGAGCTTCAGCGACATGTGAGCCGCAACCGTGTCAGCCAGCCGGCCCGCATGCTCGATACCCGCCAGCGCAGTCAGTACCTCGGGAGGTACCTTCTTGTTGAGCTTTACGTACTGCTCGAACTGCGAGATGACAGAGCGGGCGAGGACGTCCATCTCACGCTCGTCGTAGGCTTCCTGGTCGGGCAGCAGTGTCACATCCGAGGAGTAGTGTTCGCCGGCATGCAGCTTTTCGATGCGCGCGCGATCAACACCCTCGACGAGGACCTTGACGGTGCCGTCGGGCAACTTCAAAAGTTGGAGGATTGTTGCGACTGTGCCGATGCGGTAGAGGTCATCCGCCTTCGGGTCATCGACGTCGGCCTGTTTCTGTGCGACCAGCATGATTCGCTTATCGGTACGCATGGCAACATCCAACGCCTGTATCGACTTCTCGCGGCCGACGAACAGCGGGATCACCATGTGTGGATAAACGACTACATCCCGGAGCGGCAGCACCGGCACGTTTTCGATGCCGGTCGAGGTTGGGTTTACTGTAGTTGCTTCGGACACGCTCGAGCCCTCGATGGCGAATGGGACACGACACCCGGTGCGAGCAGGTGCCGGCGTACGATCAGTTTAACGGTAAATGGGGCGAAGAAGCATGCGGCGCTGTTCTTTAACAGCGCCGCCTGAGCCGTTGGAGAGAGGGAACGGTCAGTGATGGTTCGTTCCGGACGCGCGCCGGGGCTCGTCGACGCTGGTGAGCCTGCCGTCGTCGGTGCCGTACACCACGTAGGGTTTGGTTTGACCCTCAATGACCGTCTCGTCAATAACTACCTTCGCCACATTACGCATGGAAGGCAGCTCATACATTGTGTCGAGCAGCACGGTTTCGAGAATAGTCCTCAAACCACGTGCTCCGGTCTTGCGCTGCATCGCGCGGCTGGCGACGGCTCGCAATGCTTCGTCACGGAACTCGAGCTCGGCGCCTTCCATCTCAAACAGCCGCTTGTACTGCTTGGTCAGCGCGTTCTTGGGCTCGGTCAGGATGGAAATCAGCGCGATCTCGTCCAGCTCATCCAGGGTTGCAACGACCGGCAGGCGGCCGACGAACTCCGGAATGAGGCCGTACTTGATCAGGTCCTCAGGCTCCACGTCATGGAACAGATCGCTGCCATGCGGGCGCGTGCTCACATCACGCACTTCGGAGGTGAAGCCGATGCCGCCCTTCTGGGTGCGGTTGAGAATGATCTTCTCGAGACCGGCGAACGCACCGCCGCAAATAAACAGGATGTTGGAGGTGTCCACCTGCAGGAATTCCTGCTGCGGATGCTTCCGGCCACCCTGCGGCGGCACCGAAGCAATGGTGCCTTCGATCAGCTTCAACAAAGCCTGCTGCACACCTTCGCCGGACACGTCGCGGGTGATCGACGGGTTATCCGACTTGCGTGAGATCTTGTCGATTTCGTCAATGTAGACGATACCGGTCTGCGCCTTCTCGACGTCGTAGTCGCACTTCTGCAGCAGCTTCTGAATGATGTTCTCGACGTCCTCACCAACATAACCCGCTTCGGTGAGCGTGGTCGCATCAGCAATCGTGAACGGGACGTTGAGCAGACGAGCGAGCGTCTCAGCGAGGAGTGTCTTGCCGCAGCCCGTGGGGCCGATCAGCAGGATGTTGCTCTTCGCGATCTCGACATCGTCCTTGGACCGCGCGCCACCCGTGCGGGTCTGCAGGCGCTTGTAATGGTTGTAGACGGCGACGGACAGCACCTTCTTGGCGCGTTCCTGGCCAATGACATACTCGTCGAGAACCTTCTTGATCTCGTGGGGCTTGGGGAGCTTGTCGCGGGCGCGCTCAGCGCGATCCTCGAGCTCCTCGCGGATGATGTCATTGCACAGCTCGACACATTCGTCACAGACGAATACCGAAGGGCCGGCAATCAACTTCCGAACTTCGTGCTGACTTTTCCCGCAGAAGGAGCAGTACAGAAGTTTTCCGTCGTCATGGCGGCCGCGGGAATCTTCACTCATCGAAGGTCCTCATGAGCGCGCAGCTCGTCATCGTTATAGCATGGCCCGAAGCCGCGAAGCAAAGCGCTGGCTCACGGCTAAGCCCTTGTGTAGACGGGAATTGTATTGTCGTCTTTCTGGCCACTTTCGAGTCCGGATTCACTGTCTTCGCTGCAACCTTTGCATTTTGATTAATCTGGTGCGCTATGCACGCGTTTCCCATATTCCTTCCGAGATAGTCTTGACGGGTAGGTCCCCCACCCGTTTGCCACGTCCGGCCCTATTGTGACCGGTCTGGCGGGGCCGCCCTATCAGGCAGCCCCCTGCACTGCGCGAATCCTCATCTTCTTCCCGGGCCACTGGGTCCGGACTACTTACCTGCCGGCGTCACTTACCTGCCGGCGTCGCGATAACCTCACCGCGCTTCTCGAGCACGCGGTCTATCAGACCGTACTTTACCGCCTCGTTCCAATCCATGAACCGGTCGCGATCCGTGTCGTGCTTGATGCGCTCGACGCTCTGGCCTGTGTGCTTAGCCA
>JAXDQF010000262.1:0-4659 GCA_034668025.1 Gammaproteobacteria bacterium
CATCCGAGTTGGCATTTCCACTACAGTGGTACTATATTGGCACGGAAGTGGTAGCGGGGCACTGGAAGCAGCGCGACTGCGCGCTTGGACCAATAACAGTGGGGTGTGAAATCTATGAGAATCGCAAGGTCTACCTTGGTGGGAACAGCGGTCGCCATGGCGCTGTTTGGACGCAACGGTGCTGCACGAGCGGATGCTCCCGCCGCTGATTCGGCGGACGACAGCAACAACTCCGTCGAAGAGATCGTGGTTCACGGTTACCGCGCGAGTGTGCGCGAATCGTTGGAAACCAAGCGGCAGGCCATCGGCGTCGAGGAAGTGATTACCGCCGAAGACGTGGGCAAATTCCCGGATAAGAACCTTGCGGAAGCCCTCCAGCGCGTCCCGGGCATCGTGACCCAGCGCGATTTCGGCGAAGGCGAGCGCATCAACCTGCGCGGCACGCTGACCTCGCTGACCAATGCAACATTCAACGGCCACTCGTTGTCCACCGCGGACTGGTTCCTGCTCGATCAGCAGAGCGCCACCCGCAGCTTCAACTACCTCATGTTTCCTGCCGATCTCATCGGCAAGGTCGAGGTTCAGAAAACGGCCCAGGCCGACGTGCAGGAAGGCGGCATCGGCGGTACGGTCAACATTCAGACCCGCAAACCCCTCGAGCTGGAGCCCTTCACGGCCTTTGCCTCCATGGAGGGCGCGTACACGACAACCTCGAAGAAGTACGACCCGTACGGCACGGTTCTGGCCAGCTGGCACGACAAGGACAATGTCATCGGCGTACTGGTCTCCGGTATTTACCAGGAGCGCCACATCCGCCGTGACGGCTTTGAAGTACTGGGTTACGCGCCGATGTCCGCGACGGCTGCTGGAAGCACCGATCCCAATCTGATCCCGACGCTGATCAATTCGGCCCTGTTTCAACAGGACCGGATCCGCAAGGGCGGCAACTTCGACGTTCAATACAAGCCGACCGACCAGCTCGAATTCAACCTGAACGGCTTCCTGTCCATTTTCGACGCCGAGAATACAAACCAGAGCTGGCTGGTCGATCCACAGCGCGCGATCGCCAACGGCGGTACGCTCACCAACGGCGTGCTCGACCATGGCACTTATGTGTCCGGGACGGTGGCGTCGAAGGCCGGTGGCACGCAGGACTTCGGCGTGTTTTACGACTCGTTCCACCGCATCGCCAAGACCACCAGCCACAACATCGATCTCGACACAAAATACACCCCGACGGATGCCCTGACCCTGCACCTGGACTTCGGCTACACCGATGCCACGGGCAAGACCGATCCGCAGTACTTTCCTGAGTTCGGGGCTCCCGCCGCGTTCAGCTACGATTTCACGCATGGCGCTCCGCGCGTGACCATGCTGCCCAATGCCAACGGCACCACGGTTGACTGGACCAATCCCAATTCCTTTGTCTTCGACTTCGCCAACGACGACGTCTTTATTAATAAGGACAAGGAAGCCTACATTTATCTGGATGCCGAGGAGAAGCTCGATCTGGGCGTGTTGAAGTCGGTCAAAGTCGGCTTCAAGGGCAGCAATCACGAGCGCGACGCCTCGGGCGACTTCACGACCTACGGCGATTTCTTCAAGCCCATCAATACGATTCCGGCCTCAGCGTTCTTCGGCGGCCTGGCGCCCGGCGATTTCCTGCACAACATTGCCAACTCGGGATCGTTGACCAAGGCCTGGATCGTGGATCCGGCCAAGGCGCAGGCAATTCTCAGTCAGCAGGAAGCGATTTCCGGCCGCGTGCCTTATCCGCAGGGTGGATTCACAGCGCAGGAAAAGACTCAGGGCGGCTATGTCATGGCCAATCTGGGTGGTGAGCGTTGGCGCGCAAATGCCGGTGTTCGCTTCGTCCACACCGACCAGATCACCAGCGGCGCGGTGTTCGTAGCTGACCCCACTCAGCCGGGCGTCATTGCGAACCCGTTCGGCGCCTACATTCCGACAGCAGCCGAGCGGACATACAACGACGCCCTGCCATCCTTGAATGTTGCCTACGACATCACGAACGACATTGTGGCGCGCGTCGCTGTGGCCAAGGTAATGTCGCGTCCTGACTTCACTGACATGGTGCCGCGCACCACACTGAACGTGGGTGCGCTTACGGGTTCTGCGGGCAATCCGAACATCGATCCGTACCGGGCAAAGCAGGCCGATCTGTCATTTGAGTGGTATCCCAACAAGGACACCGCCTACTCGCTGGCGTTCTACTACAAGAAAATCGATTCGTTCATCGTCGACAAGCCGGTCGCCGAGATCCTTCCGTTTACCGGCCAGTCGGCGCCTTCCGCGGCCTGTACGACGGTCGGCCCCAACCTGTTCAACTGTCCGTTCACCGTCAATGTTCGTTCGAACGGCGGCGGCGGAAAGCTGAAGGGCGTGGAGCTCGGAATTACCCAGCCCGTCTGGAGAGGTTTCGGTATCCAGGCCAATTACACCTACTCGGACGCCACCCTGGACAGCGGCGATCCGTTCCCGGGCAATTCGAAGAACACCTACAACTTCACGGGTTTCTACGAGAACGACCTCGTGAGCGCACGCCTGTCCTGGACACAGCGGTCAAACTTCTTCCTGAGCTTCGACCGTACGTCCAACCTGTACGAGACAGCGAATACGTCGCTGGACGCCGCGGGCTCCGTGAACGTCACGAAGTGGCTGGCGGTCACCTTCGAAGCGCAGAACCTGACGGACGCGAAGATCGTTCAGTACGCGGACTACCTGTCACATCCGCGCGCGATCTACGACAACGGCCGGGTGTTCTTCGCCGGTGTGAAGCTGCGGTTTTAGAGAAACCTAGGGACGGCCACGGGTGCAACTTCCGTGGCCGTCCTTACTATTCGTACCTGTAGGCCGCCATCATTTTTCGCAGGCGTGCCGCGTGCGGCTCGAGTTGCTGCGCGTAGTGTTTGTGTCGGCCGATGGACCGGTCATTCAGTTTCTCAGTGACCTGCGCATAGCTCGGTGTCGGCGCATAGCGGCGGTTCTCGTGAAACTCGAGGCAGGCCGGCTCAAACGGCAGTCCCAGATAGTCGAGGAGTTTGCGTGTCTCGCCCGCCTGATCGGCAACGAGGGTTTCGTAGCGCAGGACGAGCTCGTTCAGCTCAAACTCCTTGCCATAATGCTCCACCAGGTCGTATGCCGCGGCCAGGTGGTTGGAAATGTCCTCGATCCGGTAGCCGCAATGGAAGCCGTGAGTCATATTGTTCGACAGCATCGACACACAGACGTCCAGGGGATGGCGCACGACCCGAACGATTTTTGCGTTGGGAAAAGCCATCTTGATCAGCGGCAGGTAGATCTCGTTGAACGGCATCTTGTCGGTGAAGTAGGTGCTGCCGCTCTTGAGGAGCCCGTATTGCTCGGCACGCGCGAGGTAGTAGTCCCGGAAGAGGGTGGCGGTGTAGTGATAGTCCGCCATCCAACTGTGCGCGAGGTTTTCAGGGAATCGTTCGGATCCAGGATAGATGCTGCCCGCCAGCTTGCTCATATCGGCAACGAACGGCAGCTCACCGCCCGCTGCAACAGCCGAGTGGCTGCACAGAATCTGTTCCACCAGCGTGGTTCCCGAACGCGGAAAGCCCATGACAAAAATGGGCTGCGCTGTGTCGGGTCGCTGCTTTGCGTGCGGCAGCAGGCCCACATTCTCGCGCGTAAAGAACTGCTTGCAGCGCTCAAACAGCGAGTCAACCGCATCCGCACGGTATTCCGTGCCCGGGGACTCCTTCAACAATTTCGCTTTGCCGGCAACGAAGTCCTGCCAGGCAGCGGCATAGTTACCCAGACGGTCGTGCGCTCTCCCGCGAGCCAGATGTGCTTCTCCCGCAAGCGTTCCGGCAGCGTCGAGAATCGCCAGTGCCTCCTTGGGGTGTCCGACCCGCGAGAGGAAGTTGGCGCGCAGCAGATTCACTTCCGCGGGCGAGGAGACGGCCTCGGCCCGGTCGAGAAGCTCTCCTGCACGTTTGAGGTCGCCGCGGCCCTCATGCAGGGTGGACCAGTAGGCGAGGGTTTTCATGTCCTTCGGGGCGAGGTCATGTGCACGGGCGAATTGGGTGTCCGCTTCCTCGACCCGGCCCTGCTTCATCAGGTTGAGGCCCAGGTTCATGAGAACGGGCGCCTGGGGGCTGGAAAGCTCCAGTGCGCTGCGGAAATGCCATTCGCCCGAGGGGAGGTTATTCATCTCCGACAGGATGGTTCCGAACAGATTGTGAGCGTGCGCATTGCGCGGGTTTGCGCGAAGCGCCGCGCGCGCGACCTTCTCAGCGTCTTCCGGCTTGCCGTGCACCATGAAGAGCTGAACCAGCTCGTTGTAAGCCCAATCCGCCCGCTGATCGATTCCAATCACCGTATCCAACGTCCGCGCAGCCTGGCCGAACTGCCCGCGTTTCTGTTGCACGATAAACCGGAGCTCAAGGGCGTTGACGTCACGTCCCGCAGTCTTCAGACGCTCCTCAGCCGCCGCTTCGACCGCGCGCATGTCGCCGCGTTGCAGAGCTTCACGACCACGGAGAACAAGAGGATGGGGCGCTGTTGGCATGAACGAGACCTCGGGAACCGGGTGCAGACTCAGATGCGTAGACCCGCTATGGTGCCCGCTTCAAGGCCGCTTGTTTAGGGCATGTTGATGGGGGGCGCAGTACT
>JAXDQF010000263.1:0-26228 GCA_034668025.1 Gammaproteobacteria bacterium
TGGTGGGCGGTACTGGGATCGAACCAGTGGCCCCTGCCGTGTGAAAGCAGTGCTCTACCGCTGAGCTAACCGCCCAACATATTGAAGGGCGGCAAGTCTATAGCCCCTCCCGCCGGGAGGCAACGCCGACCCGGAAGCGCGGTAGAGACTTCGCGCGATTCGTATACAGGTATCGGCATCCTGTCTACGGTTTCATCGGAGGGGCGACTGCGGGTGCATTGAAGTCACCATGGGGCCGCGGTAGTGTCGCGAAGTCGAAAAGGACCTGGGTCGGCAAGCGGTAAGTCCGACCCCTTCCCCGACGGGGAAGCTCCGTTGCTGCGCTCGCAGTAACCCACGGCAAGCCTGAAACGTGCTTTACGTTTCGGCTTGGCGTGGGCAATTCCCCTGCTGCAGGGCTTTCCCTCGCTGAGCTTTGCGGAGGAACCGCTGATGCCAGCAATTCGAACCAACACGGCCGTTGTTACTCAGATCAATGTCTTTACCGTGCCGCCAGGCGGCCAGGAACCGCTGATTGCCCTACTGCGCGAGGCGGCTGAGAGTTGCCGATCGGTCCCAGGTTGGCTTTCTGCCAGCCTGCACCGAAGCCTGGATGGCACGCGAGTCGTCAATTACGCACAGGCGCAGGACGCCGATTCGATGAAGCGCATTTTCGAACACCTGCAGAGCGCAGGCTTTCTCGAGCGCAACCGAGCACTCGCTGAAAGTCATCCCGGGCTGTACGAAGTGGTCTATGTACTAGAACGATAGTGAACCGCTCTGCGGCGCGGGAGCGTCGCAGAGCGACTATTGCTTGCTGCGGATCGTTGGTGGGCCGAATGGCACTTCGAGCAGCCGGGCTTGCCTGTCAGGCGTGCAACACGGCCTTCAGTATAGCTTCGGATCGACGCTGTCCATAGCCGCGCCCGTATGCGCTCGACGTTATGGCCACAACCAGACCGCGCGAGGGGACCACATAGATTTTGTTGCCCCCGTTGCCAGAGGCGAAATGAACCAAAGTCGGGGTACCGTCCACGATATGGGTTTTGGAGTACCAAAAGTAGCCGTAGGCATCCGCGTAGGGATCAACATCGCCAATTTGAACCCAGGGCTTCGTGCTTTCAGACAACCAGGACTCACTGATCACCCGGCGCCCGGCGAACGTGCCGCCGTCCAGCACCATCTGGCCAATCACCGCGAGGTCCCGCGTGGTGATCGCCAGGTTACCCTGCCCTTTCGTATGGCCCACTGAGTCGCTCGCCCACGTGAACCGCTCAATTCCCAGCGGCCCAAAGAGGACCTCACGTGCGAATTGCACCTCTTTCCTGCGTGTAGCTTTCTCTACTACCAAGCCCGCGGTATATGCGGTAAGCGAATTGTAGACGTAGGTGGTTCCGGGGCTCGTGGCGCGCGGGACCCGGAGCAGGAAAACCTCTGGGTCGGGCGCCAAGTCGAGGTTGTTTTCGTTACCGGGGGAGTCTGGGATCTCATCATTTGCGGCGAGCCCGGAGCGCATGGTGAGCACTTGGCTCAGCAACACGTCGCCGATGGCACTCCCCTTCGCTGCCGGCCAGTAGCGTTGGACGGAATCGGTCACTCCTGCAATGAGCTTGCGATCGATCGCTGCTCCGATCAGTAACGAGGTGACACTTTTACCTGCCGAGCGGATGTCGTGCAGGGACGTTGGGATTTCGCCGTTGTAATACCGTTCGCAGACGACTGCTCCTTTTGAACGCACTACTACGCCGCGAAGATCGGAGTGCTCATCGCTGTCCCAACGGGCCAAGATCGGATCAAGAGCAGAAGCGGGCTGAACGGCCTTCGCAAGGGCGAAAACCGGGACGGCCGATGCGGCCAACATTCCCAGGAGCTCTCGTCTGTGCAGGGACATCAGCAGGTTACCTGGAACACCCGGCCATCCTTCAACACCGCCAGGGGTGAGATGGCGGGATACGCCTCGAACTGGCCAAAATTGGCCGCATCGATGAACGGCCCGAGACGGGACATCCAGTTGGTGTCGGGACGTTCTTCGGGCGTGGGATGCAGCGGAATCACCAGCAGGACCCGTGCATACAGCGGCTTGAAGCGCTGGCACAACTGCAGCGTTTTGTCGTACGGCAGCACTTCGGTGAATGGGAAAGGCGAGTATGAGACTGCCACGGTTCGACCCAGATAAAACGGGATGTCGACCGAGTCCTGGCCGATGATCAAATCGTCATTGGTGGTGTTTTTCTGCACCCAGGTCAGCCGCTCGGACGCGGCCACCTCGTGCTCGGCGCTATACACCGGTGTGACGATCGTCGTGTGGACCTCATAGGCGATGAGCAGGATGCCGATGACACTGCCGGTGGCGGCGAGGCGCGCCAGGTTGACGCCCGTCGCGCGAACTACAAACGCGGCAAACAACATCACGAACACAATGGATGCTGGCAGCATGTAACGCGGGCCGATGGGGTCAATGTAGGAATGGGTTCGCTGAATGACGAGGAATATGGTGTAGACGACGCCAAATGTGGCCAGGAGGGGAGCACCAGCGCCCTTCCACCATACGCCGGCCAAGGTCGGGACCAACTGCCCGCGGCGTTGAGCGAGCCACAGGGCAATCACAATCACCAGGGCAAACAGTGCGAGCTGAACGGATTGGGGGATCCAATCGGCATACTTACTCACGGGAGTGGCCACTGCATCGAGGGCATTCTTCAAGTGACTGGATCTCGAGTGCAGGTAGTGGGGCAACACCGAGCCATGCAGGATGTTGAGGTTGCGCCACACGACCAGAATGCCGATGAAGCCGGGGGGTATGAGAAAGAGCACGGCGTCGCGGATCCGGTTGGTCGCGCGAAGGAATATAAACAACGCGCCGATGACTACCAACGGCGCCAATGCATATCGCGTAGCGACCCCGATGCCGGCGGCCCAGCCGGCCATGAAGGCCAATCGCGCGCGCTTTTCAGGCTCTTTTGCGTACCGGGCCAATAGCCAGAACGCCGTGAGCAGGATGGCCAACCCGGGTGGATCGCTGAACGCTGAATCCGAAAAGTCGCGCAGGGGTGCGTACAGGGCCAACAGCAGCAATGCACCGAACGCCTCGAGCTCGCCGAACAGCAGCAGCATGATCCGATAGCCGGCAAGCAGCACAAACGCATAACTGACGACTGAAATCAGCAACGCGGAATCGGTGATCGACAGGCCTGTCTGACTCACCCCTGCGATCAGAAGCGGATACAGCGGGGGTTGATGGGTCAGCGGTGTAGGAATGGCGTCGTCGGCATCGAAGTGGGGTTGATTGAACCCGAGGGTCGACTGGGTCACTCCCTGCCCGCTCGCGACGTGACGGGCCACGTCGATGAAGTTCATCGTGTCCCCGTCCTCGAACTCCCGGGTCCGGGTGAACGAGTTGAAGGCAAACAACAGCGCGTAGACAGCCAGGAAAGCGACGCACAGTCGCTTCAGCAGCTGCTCCCTATTCGTCATATGTAAAAGTCCGATCGCGGCATCCTGATCACACAGGAACTATAGCGGATACCGCTGCCACGACGAGGACGTGCTCGCAGTATCTCACCACAGCGGAGGCACTGACTCCGTATGAAACTCCGGCGCGGATGAGCCGAAGCCGCCGCGGGCAGAGAAGTGCAATCGGTTGAGATAGACCTGCGCAGACGGATCGACCGTGACAATGATTTTACCGGCGGCGCCGTCGGAACCGGTTGCGACAATGATGAGGCGCCCGGACTTGCCCGGGGTCAAACTCGGGTGCGGGGACAGAGTCGCCGATACAGCTGTGATCGGTAGTTTATCCAGGCGCGTTCGCATGCCCAGAGCGACACCCACGGACCCGCAACCTGCCAGCGACAGCATTGCCACCGCGGCTGACAGGCCTACCGCGCTTGCGAACCGCTGCGAAATCATTGAATTTGCCATCCGTTGCTGATTTTTATCCGAGGAGCCTGAGATGCTTAACGTAGAATTTGGCTCAGTGTTGACAGACCACGCGGTGCGAACGAACCCATGAAATGGATCGCCTTGACGGCGTTGGTGATTTTCGCACTCTACATTGTCATGTGCGGCGTGCTGTACACAATACAGACCCGGCTGCTCTATTTCCCCACGCCCGAGGGGCGACCAACTGGCGGTACAGCGTTGGTGGTCCAATCCGGCGGCGTTGGGTTGAAGGTCTGGCAGCTGCACGGAAGCGCGCGGAATGCAGTCCTTTATTTCGGTGGCAACGCTGAGGATGTGTCCGCGAAGATTTCTGAATTTGACGCGATTTTTCCTGATCGCGCGGTCTATCTGGTGCACTACCGTGGGTACGGGGGCAACCCTGGAACGCCATCGGAAAAACTGCTCATTGCCGATGCTCTCGCCGTCTACGACGCGATCCAGCCGCATCACGAGCGGATTGCCGTGATGGGGCGCAGCCTGGGCAGTGGTGTCGCGACCGCGTTGGCGACGGCCCGGCCGGTTGAAAAGGTTATTCTTGTGACACCTTATGATTCGATTGCGCGGGTTGCGAGCGATCACTATGGATGGGCGCCGGTGCGTTGGCTGATACGGGATTCATACGATTCGCAGTGGCGGCTCAAGGATGTACATGCCCCTGTGCTCGCGATTATTGCGGCACGCGACGAAGTGATCTTTCGACCTCGGTCTGACGCGCTCGTGGCGGCGATTCCGACCGACCTGCGGCACGTCAAAGTATTTCCCAACGCCACGCATAATGACATCAATCTACAGCCGGGGTATCGCGAGTCGATGCGCGAATTCCTCGCCATTTGTGCGCGGAATGAGGCATGAATACCGCAGCAAACTCGACTGCGCCCACGCTCGTCCTGCTTCCGGGACTCGATGGCACCGGCGATTTCTTCCAGCCCTTGTTGGAAACGCTTGGGGAGACCGTACGTTCGCGCGTAGTGCGGTATCCGGTGGATGGCGGCTACGACTATGCGACCTGCCGGGAGCTGGTGCGTGCCCAATTGCCTACCGACGGGCCCTATGTCTTGTTGGGTGAATCGTTCTCGGGACCGATCGCCATTTCGCTTGCTGCCGAGGCGCCGAAGGGGTTAGTGGGAATCGTTCTGTGCGTCACTTTCGCCAGTAACCCGCGACCCAGGCTGGCGTTCATTCGGCCGTTTCTACCCTACATTCCCTATCACGGAACGAAATCGTCGGTGCCGCTGTCACGGTTTCTGGTCCTGGGTAAATGGATCACGCCGAGCGTCCGCGAGTTGCATCTGAAGATCCTCTCGAAAGTGCCAGCGACGACCATGCGGGCGCGTATCGAGGCCGTTGCCGATTGCGACGTTCGGGAAGCGCTGGGGCGGGTTCGAGCGCCGATCCTGTGCCTGGTTGCGAAGCACGACCGGCTGATTCCAAGGTCAGCCGCGCGTGCCATCCAGAAGCAGGCACCGGCCGCGCGCGTGGTCGAGCTCGATGCTCCGCACTGTTTGCTTCAGTGTGTGCCGCAGTTGGCCGGGGAACAGCTGCGGGAGTTTGTGCGAAAGCTGACGTGAATTGTCATAACATGTCAATTTCCGAACAGTCGCATACTGCGTCGCTGATCCGCGTCATCGGATACGGCGACGACTGAGCCGCTGCGCGAGACGCGTCACACTGTAGTCGGACGATTGGAGCAACTCCCATTCGTCGCAACTCATGGAGTGAAACGCATGCTCATCCTCAGCCGCCGCCCCAATGAATCACTGCGAATCGGCAACAATGTTGTCATCACCGTGGTGGGATTCAGTGGAAATCAGATCCGCCTGGGTATCTCAGCGCCGCCGAATGTAGTCATCGACCGCGAAGAAGTGCACCTGCGCAAAATCGCCGAGCACATCCCAACCCTCAGCCCCGTAACGGCGACGCTCAACCCCGTAGCTTCGCCCGCTGCGCCTTCACCGAGAGTGCGGACCGCGCGACGCAGACCAGAAGCGCGACGGCGGTCGCGGCTTCAAGCAGAATAGTCAGGTTCATTGCAACTGTATGGGCTGAGACGGGCGCGACCGTGTAATGGTCCAGCCCGCCCAGGCCCAGCGCGGCATACGCCGCGATCGCTATCAACCCCGCAACGCGGGACACGCGCGAGTAGAGCAGGTAGCCCAGCACGCCCACCCCTGCCACGACCAGCCACGCCGCAAAAACACCGCCCGAGGTGAGCCACGCCGGCAAGTTTGGGTAGTCGTGTATGTATACCGCGTTGTGAAGAAAGTGCAGCAGGCTGGCTGCACCGTAGATGAGCATGAGTGTCACCAAGGCGGCCTCGCCGCGCGCACCGTGACCACGCGGCGAGGCATGCGGTACCGGAACATTCGGAGCTGAGCCGCTCACGGTGGCGTCAACGGGAGCAGCACTGAGGAAGCTGAGCCGGCTGCTGGATCGGGCTGTCTACTCATTCACTCGCCCTGCCTCGAGAAAGTTGGCCACCCGTACTCCCGATTGGCGCGCTGCCAATGACGACCATCATAATGGATAAACACGAACAGGATGGGAGCGGGGTCCATGGGAACACGGATGAGAAAGGGCTGGCGGCTTGCAATGGCATGCATGGCCAGCGTCACGTTTCTGGAGGTATCACAGGGTGCGACCCCTTCCGCAGAAGATCGCCTGGTGCACCGGTTTTTACACGTGGAGATCTCGCCTGACGGAACTTTCGTTGCGTCCGTCGAGGGCGACTCGCCGGTGAACGGGTCCTCTCCCCCACTGCGGGAGCTCGTCATTCGAGGCGTGAAAAACGGGGCTGTCACCAGGATCGCTGTCCCCTGTGGACACGTTCCGCAGTGTTGGCCGGGATCGCCTGCCTGGTCGGCAGACAACAGACATCTCAGCTTCACCTTGCGCCGGCCGGGAAGTCATTCCTATGGCGTCTACACCGTCAGCTCTGACGGAAGCGATCTGAGTAAACAGATCGACTTCGAGGGGACGGTTGTCGACCTTCGTTATATGACTGACGGGCGATTGTCCATGCTCGCGACAGAGGGGGCGCGCAAGGAAGTGGGTGCGACCGAGGCCGGAGCGGCTGTGGCGGGCGATCTCGACGAGGCGCCGCCAGAGCAGAGAATCGCGATTCTCGCTGACGGGGCCGTGCATTGGGCTTCGCCGCCCGACTTGTTTGTCTACGAGTATGACTGGCGACCCGACGGCAAAGGGTTTGTCGGGACCGCGTCGCCGGGGGATGGCGACAACAATTGGTGGACTGCGAAGTTGTACGCCTTCAACGCGGCCGACGGGGCTGCGCAGGTCATCTACAGTCCGACCGACATCCAGCAACAGATCGCGCTGCCCAAAGTGTCCCGTGACGGCGCCACGGTGGCCTTCATCGCCGGGATCATGAGTGATTTCGGCTCGACGGGCGGCGACGTGTACACGCTGCCACTCGCAGGCGGCCAGCCCACCAACATCACGCCGGGGCGGCCCGCCTCTGCCCAGTCGCTATTCTGGAATTGCAAGAACCGGCTGATGTCTCAAGAGCTGGCGAGTGAGAAAAGCCAACTCGTCGACCTGGGTACGGGCAAGCAACCTGCACCGGGACGGGTGCTGTGGAGGGGCATCGAGACGCTGGCCCGCGGGGATGCGAGCGTTTCACTTGCGTGTCCGTCCGGGCTGATGGCGACTTTTCACGAATCATTCACGTCGCCGCCGGAGATTGCGACGGGAACCGGGACCCAATGGAAAGATCTAACGGCTGTTAACGCTGGATTGAAGACTCCAGCCCGGGTCCAGAGCCTGCAGTGGATCAGTGACGGATTCACGGTGCAAGGCTGGCTGTTGCTGCCCGAGCATGTGGACGGAAAATTGCCATTGATCACTACGATTCATGGCGGGCCCGCCGGTGCGACGTTGCCGTTGTTCAGAGGTCCCGGTTTGCAGCAGAAGCTGCTGGAACGGGGTTATGCGGTGTTCTATCCGAATCCACGGGGTAGTTTCGGCCAGGGCGAGCGGTTTACGGCTGCCAACGTGCACGATTTCGGGTATGGGGATTTGCGGGATGTGTTGGCCGGGGTGGATGCGGCGGAGAAAGTTGCTCCGATTGACGACGCTCGCCTCGGGATCACCGGTGGTAGTTACGGTGGTTTCATGACGATGTGGGCGGTCACACAAACGCACCGGTTCAAGGCTGCGGTGGCGAGTGCCGGGCTTTCCAACTGGCTGTCGTACTACGGTGAAAATGGAATCGATGGCTGGATGCTGCCCTACTTCGGCGCATCGGTTTACAAGGATCCGGCGGTCTACGCGAAGTCGTCCCCCATCAACTTCATCAGCAACGTGCGCACGCCGACATTTGCCTATGTTGGGGAGCGTGATATCGAGTGCCCTGCCCCGCAGACGCAGGAGTTCTGGCATGCACTGAAGTCGCTGGGCGTGCCGACATCAGTGATGATTTATCCCGGCGAGGGACACGGGCTGCGGGAACCTGAGCACGCCGCGGACGCGATGCGCCGGACGATCGAGTGGTTTGACAAGTACCTGAAATAACGTGGGATCAGCCGATGGTGGCCTGGTGTAACTGACGGATCAACGGCGCCTGGGACGGAATCGGCACGATTTTCGCGCGCTCGATTTCGTCCCGGCAGTCGAAGCCGTCTCCGTTGTCGGCGGGTGTGCAAACTCTAACTCGGTGCGGGCTGGCGCCGAGGGTGGCCTCGTAAAGCATTATCGAAGTGCGCCAGATCAGCGGAAAATGCTGTTCGATGCGCGCGCGATCACCTCCCCTCCACAAGGTGTCATCGTAGGCCTGTTGAATCAGCCACAGGTACTTGTCCAGTTTCTGGTGCGCCAGCACGGTGCGGGCGACTCGGCCGGCAGCGCTGTTGTCGCGCGCGGGGTCGGGGGTGCCGGATGATGATGGCGCCGAAGGTTGGTTGGCCAAATCGGACATGACGTCGACCGTGTCGCGAAACAGCGTTTCGCCTAGCACGCGGGCCATGGCGCTGTCTTTGACGAACCCGCCCAAGGCGGTGCGTGGAACTGCGAGCTTACCGACCGGGGCGATGCCGTGGGCCACCGATGGGATCGCGCTGAAAACGAGCTGCAAGGCCAGGGAGGCGCCGATCGCAAGTAGCGTCGGACCACCCGTGTATGGGCGTCGAGGCAAGGAAAGTTCCCCTTCGAGGAGCGGCCGTCTTCTGGTTTTTTCACCGCTGCGGGCAGTGTAGCAAGGCAGACTTCCCGGCCGGTCGCCTGATTACATAACTGTGGGGAACTCTCTCTATGGAGAGAGGGTCGGAACCGGGTGGGGTTGGGGAGATGGGGCCAGCGTTGGATGCGCACCGCAACTTTCATTGTCGTTCTGGCGATTCATGCGGTGTTTTTCTTTTTGTTTGCTGTGCACCGCAGCCCTGCCCGACTGCTCATGAGCGAATCCGAGCCGCCCGCAACCCTGATGTTGCTGCGGGAGGTAAAGCCCGTGGAGACGGCCGCCAAACCTGCTGCCAAACCTCCCATGGCCGCACGTGCGGCTCGGCGGGCGGCCCCTGAAGCGCCGCAGGCAATCAGTTCCGCACCCAAACCCGAATCAGACTCCTCAGCCATGACTTCAACGCCGGCGCCTGACTGGAGAGCGGAGGCCCGGATCGCCGCCAACGATGCAATAGAGGCTGAGGCGCGCAAACGGGAGCATCCGTCGCTGCTGGCGCCGCATGACTTCTCGAGGGCGAAAGCCGGCAGCACGGACTACAGCAAACCGAAATTCGGGTGGTCCCACGCCCACACGCACCGGGTGGAGGGATCACCTGGAGCATTCGTGGTCAATGTCAACGACCGATGTGCGATTGCTCTCGTGCTCATCTTCCCTTTCCCCCTGTGCAAGATCGGCAAGATGGCACCCCGGGGCGATCTGTTCGATTCCCTGCACGACTTGCCGCAGCCGGGCGAGCCAAATCTGCCCTGAGCACGCGCAGACGTATCCGTAGCAGGTACAATTTCTGCTCACTGATGCGGTTACGTTGCCGCGGCCTAGGAGCAAACAGCCCTTGTCCAGACGAAAGTTTCTGCGCGCCGGTGTGGCAGCGATGTCGATGGCAGTGCCCTACTCGTGGGCACTCAGAGCGGCGGCGGCCACTGGCACCAAGCCCAACGTCATAAAACAGCGCGGGCCGGCACAGCCGTTTGACTACGCCCGGTTGAAGGGAATCGCGAAGATCCTGGCGGACTCACCCTACAAGGCGCCCCCGAATCAGTTGCCGCCCCCCATCGCCAAACTCGACTGGGATCATTGGCAGTCCATCCGCTTTCGGGACGAGCACTCGGTGTGGGCGGGGGATGAGCTGCGCTTCCGGATCCAGTTTGCGCACCTGGGGTTCACCAGTGTGAAGCCGGTGCGCATGTACCTGGTGGAGGACGGTCAGTCGCAGGAGATTGCGTTCGACCCCGCCATGTACGACTACAGTCGAGCTGGCGTGGCTTCCAACCAGTTGCCCGCCACTTTGGGATTTGCCGGCTTTCGCATCCTGTTTCATACCGACTGGACGCGGGACCTGGCGGCCTTCCAGGGTGCGTCCTATTTCCGCGCAGTGGACGGTGAGATGCAGTTCGGGATGTCGCAACGGGGACTGGCCATCGACTGCGGGATGCCGACGCCGGAGGAATTTCCCGATTTCATCGCCTATTACCTGGAGCGGCCGCAGAAGGATTCCAGCCGGTTGAATGTATACGGTCTGCTGGATTCGCCCAGTGTTGCGGGCGCGTATCGCTTCATGATCGATGTGGCTGACACGATTGTCATGGACATGGATGCGGCGCTGTATCCGCGCAAGCAGATTGAGCGTGTTGGGATCGCGCCGGGCACCAGCATGTTCTTCAGCGGCAAGAACGATCACCGTTTTTCGCAAGACTGGCGGCCGGAAATTCACGACTCGGACGGGTTGCAGATCTGGACGGGTGCGGGTGAGTGGATCTGGCGGCCGTTGACCGACCCAACGTCTGTGCGTGTCAACAGCTACGGCGACGACAGTCCGCATGGGTTTGGATTGATGCAGCGCGAGCGGAACTTCGAGCAGTACCAGGATGACGGTGTCTTCTACGAGAAGCGTGCGAGCGTCTGGGTGGAACCCAAGAGCAATTGGGGCAAGGGAGCCGTGACACTGGTTGAGATACCCACCCGGGATGAGACGATGGACAACATCGTGGCGTTCTGGACACCGGCCGCCAAACCTCAGAAAGGACAGGAATACCTGTTCGGCTACAAGCTGTACTGGGCGCGGGAGAACCCGTTCGGACCCAAGCTCGCCACTGTCCACGCCACGCGTACGGGTGTAGGCGGGGTCGTGGGTCAGAAACGCACGCACTTCTCGTGGCGGTTTGTAGTGGACTTCGCGGGCGGCGATCTGCCCTTACTGGGGGGCGGCGCGAAAGTGGTTCCGATGATTTCGGCCTCGCGCGGGCGCATCGAGATCACGTCCGCCCGGCCGTTGGCGTCCATCCAGGGTTGGCGTGCGATGTTTGATCTGGCGCTGACGGATGACAGCGTGGATCCGATCAATCTGCGGTTGTATCTGTCGACAGATGGTCAAGCGCTGTCGGAGACGTGGCTCTACCAATATTCGCCGCCACCGCCGGATCAGCGAACGTTGTGATCGCGACCGTCTGACCTGCGCCACAGCTGGCTGACCAACAGAAGAACCCTACGGGCCCGGCAGTGCGCGGGCGGTAATATGTCCTGTTGCGGGGCAACCGACAGCCCGCTGCGCGTTGCAGCGGGTCAACGGAAAACCCGGGGGAAATCCTTCCAAACCCATCGTCCGTGTGGTCGAAATGACATAGGCCTTCCGACCACCCGGGCTTTCCGCATCGTCGTACGGCTTACTTCTTCTTGGCAGCGCGTCCGCGTCCCGCAGGAGCCGCGCGGAACGAAATGCCGGTGCGCATCGCCTTCTGCTGAACTGCGGCAGGGGTACGACCCAGCTGCTTGGCGGCTGCCTGGGCGGTTCCCGCCTTGGCAAGCTGCTTCAGCGTGCGCAATTCACCAGCACTCCACGATGCTCCGTTGTTGGTTGGACGTTTGGCCATCAGTCTCTCCTCGAGCTTACAGTTGAACGAAGGCGCGATCATACACAACCTGTGGGGCTGTCTGACAGTAGAGTTTGAGTGGATTCGGCGAATTGCGTCGGAGTTTGGGCATGTTTGGGTCGAGTTTGGGCCAGTTGGGCGGGTGGTTGGGTGCCGGCGGCCTCGAGTTGGGGAGGTTGGAGGGGGTTGGAGCGGGGCGCACAGCCCGGGTTGGAGGGGGTTGGAGCCCCCGGCGAGTCGGGGACGAAGGTCGTACGCGCCATGCAACAGGGAACAACCTGACTCGAGGGCGGCCTTTCGCCCGAAATGTCAAGAGCCGACCGCGGTGTAAACTGCCGACAGAACACAATCGGACACAAAGGCATGCCAAACATCGACACCCGCGGTGCCAACCGGCCACCCCGACACCCGGGAGCGCGCAATATGTTGGGACGCCTACGGGCTGCTGCGGCGGCGGCCCCGCTGATCCTCAGCAATGGCAATTTTTACACCGGAGCTGAAGACCAACCGCGGGCGGAGGCGGTTGTTGTAGTTGATGGGCGTATTACGTTCGTCGGTAAAATCCCTGATGCGCTGCGACGCGCGCCGCCGGGAGCACGGCGGATGGACCTCCGGGGTGCAACAGTACTCCCCGGCCTGACGGACGCGCACGCACACCTGGGGGGCATCGGCGAGCGCGAGCTGACCTTCAACCTGGAGGGAACGAAGAGCCTCGCGGAGCTGAAAAACAAGCTCCGCGAGCGTGCGGCCCAGGGGAAACCCGGCGCCTGGTTGTATGGCCGGGGATGGATCGAATCGCGGTGGACGCCCCCCGTCTTTCCAACCCGACAGGACCTGGATGCGGCCGCCGCCGACCGGCCAGTGGTGCTGAAACGGGGCGATGGCCACGCGTTGGTCGCCAACAGCCTGGCCCTGAAGCGGGCCGGAATCGATCGAAACACAGCGGATCCGCCCGGCGGAACAATTTTCAAAGACGCCGCCGGCGAACCCACCGGCCTGCTCATCGACAACGCCATGCAGCGGGTGGAACACCTGTTGCCACCCCCAACCTACGCCGAAACCGCCGAGGCGCTCGAGGTCGGCGCGCAGCGCAGTGTCCGGCTGGGCTGGACGCAACTTCAGATTGCCGGCAACTCCTTCCACGAGGTTGAGCAGTTGTGCCAACTGTATGCCGCGGGTCGGATTCAACTGCGGCTGTATGACGCAATTTACGGCCCCAGCGCCGATGCCAACCGGCTGCTGACGGAGGGCCCGGACCCGCAGCATTGCGGCGGCAAACTCCCGGTGCGCGCCATCAAGCTCTATATCGACGGTGCGCTCGGCTCCCGGGGAGCGGCCCTGCTCGAGCCATACAGTGACTCTTCGGCGTCCCGTGGATTACTGCTCAACACCCCGGAGAGCCTCTTTCCTGTGTTGACGGCGGCCTTGCGCCGGGGAATTCAGGTGGAGACACACGCAATCGGCGATCGGGGCAATCGCACCATGCTGGATCTTTACGAGCGGGCTTTTGCGGCCGTTCCCATTGACGAGCGCGCAGTTGCCCAGCCTCGCTGGCGACTCGAGCACGCCCAGATACTGAGTCCGGCTGACATTCCGCGCTTTGCACACCTGGGTGTCATCGCCTCAATGCAACCTTCCCACGCCATCAGTGACTTGTTTTTTGCGCCTGCCCGGCTGGGTCCTGACCGTCTTGCCGGCGCGTATGCATGGCACTCGTTGCTGGATGCGGGTGCTGTCGTCGCGGGTGGCACCGATGCACCTGTTGAAAAAGGCGATCCGCTGGTCGAGTTTTATGCGGCGGTGGCGCGGCGGTCGTTGCAGGGCTTTGCGGCTGCGGACTGGCATCTGGAGCAGCGCGTTTCGCGGGCCCAGGCCATGAAAATGTTAACTTTGTCGCCGGCTTACGCAGCATTTCAGGAACAGGACCGAGGAACCGTCGAGGTGGGCAAACTCGGCGACTTCACGGTGTTGTCGGCTGACATCATGACTGTCCCGGAGCCGCAGATTCTCACGAGTCACGTTTTGCTGACGATTATCGGTGGAGAGGTCGCCTACGCCGCACCCGATGCGCCCGCGGTCAGGTGACACGTGTGTCTGAAACAACGCGACACCTTTTTGCGACAGCTGCGGGCGGTGGGATTGCGGTGTAGGGCGGCGAATGTGGCAGGCAACCTACTTTTCACTCACGGACTTGAGGTTGCCGAGGCCGGTCTCGAAGTCGCGGCCGATCAGCTGGTCCATGTTGAAAAACAAACCCATCAGTTTGGCAATGTAGGGTGACGGGCCGTCCATGGACCAGGTGACCTCGGTATCGCTACCAACCGGCTGGAAGGTAAACGCGGCGCGGTTGTGGCCGGTGATGGGTTTGATGAAGTCGAGCTTGATGATGACGTGGGAGGGCGTGATGGAGTCGATGATCTCCATGCGCCCTGCCCCGGCCTTGCTGTTGCCGTCCCATTCGTAGACGGCGCCGTTGCCTGCAGGGGTACCGGCGAAGGATCGTTTCATGGACGGATCGAGCTTCTCGTAGGGCGACCAGACACCCCATTGGTGGAAGTCATTGACGTAGTGAAAGATCTTCTCTGGCGGCGCACTGACGCGGATGGCGCGTTCGACGCGGAAAGTGTCCGGTCGCGTGCCGGCGGCGATCAGAACGGCTGCAACTGCAACGGCGAGTGCGATGGCGATGTACTTGAACATGGGCGGCCCTCTTTCTTGATTTGCTTGCGGAAGGACGTTTGAGCCGGGCCCAATCCGACTGCAAACCGGCGATTTTTTTCCCGGCACCTGCCGCGGGTTGCCGCTGGCCGGGTATGCCCCCAAAATGGCTGTCCCCTTTTTGAGGAGCTGTGTTTTGTATGGTGAGCCGATGATCCCCGCCCGAGAAGCTTTGCAACGCCTGCGTGCCGGTAATCTTCGTTTTGTAGACGAAAATCGCAGCTCCGAATCCGTCATCAGCCCCCGGCGCCGTGCGGAGCTCACCGGCGGCCAGGAGCCGTTTGCCACGATCCTCGGATGCTCCGACTCCCGTGTACCGGTGGAGATCATTTTCGACCAGGGGCTGGGCGACCTGTTTGTGATCCGTGTCGCCGGCAACATCGTGGCCCCTTCACAGGTCGGCAGCGTCGAGTTCGCTATTGAGCGGTTCACGACGCGTCTCGTGGTGGTGCTGGGACATTCCAAATGTGGGGCCATTCAGGCGACCCTCGAGCAGCTCACGGGGCCAACTGAGCGGCGATCACGGAACGTGCACTCTATCGTCAACCGCGTGCGGCCTGCGGTTGAGGGATTGCTGGAAACCGGGCTGAAGGACGATTACGACGCGCTCGTACATCACGCGGTGCGCGCGAATGTTCGGGCGTCTACGAATCAGCTGCGGCACGGGTCGCAGGTGATTGAGCAGATGATTCAGACGGAAGGGTTGTTGGTGGTGGGGGCGGAGTATTCCCTGGAGACCGGGGTTGTGGACTTTTTTGATGGGGCTCCGGACGACGAGGGTTGAGGGTGGCGCGTTGGTGTGGCCGGAACTGACGGGATAGCAAGAATCGGAATGCTGCGGGGTGGGCCGCGGCGCAAGCTGGCACTCAGTCAATGCCAGGGGCTATCCGTCAGCCCCGATGGCTCCACCCGTTACAGGAGTGCCCACATGAGCTTTCAGGTTTCCGGTTTGTCCGGGGCGCAATTCGCGCCGCTCTTTGGTTTGTCTGACGCGGAATTGGCCAAGCGGGACATTGTGAGACACACGGCGGACAAGTCGCCGGGGTTTCCGTGTCGCGTGAGCTTGGTCGACGCCGCTCCCGGGGAAGCGCTGCTGCTGCTCAATTTTGAGCATCTGGCGGTGGCCAGTCCTTATCGGTCCCGACACGCTATTTATGTTCGCGAGTACGCGGAAGATGCGCGTGTTGCTGTGGATGTGGTGCCGGAGGTGCTGCGTCGGCGATTGCTCTCGCTGCGGGCGTTCGACGGGCGGGGGATGTTGGTGGATGCGGATGTTGTGGATGGGCGTGAGGTTGAGGGGGTGATTGAGCGGATGTTGGGGGTGCGTGAGGTCGGGTATGTCCACGTACACAATGCAAAACAGGGGTGTTTTGCGGCGCGGATAGATAGAGTTTCGTAAGACTCGAGATGATGCTTACGGGTTTCTGTAAGCGTCATCTCCGTTCCACTGAATCTCTCCTTGGCACGGGTCGAGGAGGCGCGGCACGTCGAGAACGAAGCCCATTGTTCTCACTAGGGCAAATGCGCGGACCTCGGCGTTTGGGAACGCCTCTTGTAAGCGCATAGCCGCCGCCGCGAGTGTTCGTCCCTTCGTAATAACGTCGTCGACGAGCAGAATGTTCTTCGCCGACTTCGACGACGGGATGACAGCGAAGGATTGATAGTGTTGCAGCACCGTCGGCCGTTGCCACATCCACGCTGATGATGACTTTTCCACCGAACTGATCCGACGCAGGCCGGTCCATACCTCGTCTGCGAGCCCTGTCTGCTGTAAAGCAAGGGCAAGTCGACGGGCGGCCCAGAATGACATGTGACCGGACGGGCGAAATTCCGGTACCGGGACGAGCAAGGTGTGCTCCTTAAAGAATTCGAGGAAGCGGCGGCCGTGTATGACTTCCTGGTGGACAGTGGCTGCGTAGGATCTGAGCCATTGGGTGCTGCCGCTTTTGACTCTGGCGCAAAGTTGCCGGGAGCGTTGGGAGACTTCGGACTCGCCTTTGGGCGAGTACACGTAACAGGCCGCGTACGGGAGAAGATAGTCGGCGGGGAGGCTCGCGATGTTGGTGGCGGCGCGGCTGTCGCGGATGCGGTTAGGGGTGGTGGTCATCGTCGGGGGCCGGTGTGTTGTGGGGGGTGGTGGCCACGCGGGCGCCCGTGGTGTTAGCGCGGGCGCTGGCGGCGGCGTGTGGTTGGTCGCTTGCATCGTTGGCGCTGGGGGCGACGTGTGGTCGGTCGCTTGCTGCGCGGGCGCTGGGGGCCACGTGCGATTGGTCGCGGGCGTCTGGGGCGTGGGCCGCGGCGGCTGCGGCTGAGGGGCTTGCTGTGGGTGGCTCCGCCGAGTTGGAGTGTTGCTCTGCGCGCATTTTTAGCCAGTTTTCTCTGGCCTGGCGGCGGATGTCTTCGAGGGTCTGCGGGGCGGATTTGTTCGCTTGCGAGGGCGTGGGTGCGCTATTCGCCTTCAGCAGGGTTGGTGCGTTTTCCGCCTGCGCTTGCGGGTGCGTTGGTGCAGTATTTGCCCCGCGCTCGAATGCGGTCTGCTGCCGTGCCTGCTGCTCCTGCCGAGCCTGTACCCTGGCGTTATAGTCAGCGCGGATGTTTTCCGCGACTTCACTGTACTTTCCCGCGCGCTCGATCTTGTACGCAGCGAACGGAATGTGTGGCTTCGGCTCGCGATCGATCCCCTGCTCTGCCAACGATCGGTGGTCGACCCGCGCCTCAATGTTCGCCTCCTTGAGCGCTTCGTTCGTGATGGTGGCCCACCGTTCGCGGATTGCTGTGAACTCCTGAGAGGTGTTGGGCAAACCCAGCCGCACGCGCTCCTTCGTCTGCATGTCGAGGCCGGTCTTGGCTCCGAGCCCCTCGGCCGACACTTCGCGGGTTGTCAGAAGCAGGTGTGCGTGGAAGTTGCGAGGGTCTCCGGACGGACGCGGGTCATGGACGGCCAGATCAACCGCGACCTTGTAGTGATCGGCTATTTCCTGTGAGAAAGTTCGGGCCATCGCGAGTCGGCGCTCCGGGGGCAGCTCAAACGGCAAAGTCACCTGGATCTCCCTGGCGACCCGTGAGTTCTTGCGGCTTTCGGCGTTCTCTACCGTATTCCACAGGCTCGCGCGGTTCAGTGCCCAATCCATGTTCTGACCGGCGAGATGGCCCGGCAGCATGATTTCGCTGTGGGTAACGTCCTTCCGCCGCGAATGGTTGTGAACCTCGTTGGTTCGATCGTCCCGAATCCGTTCGCCGGCCCTGTAGGCCGCGGCGCCCACGGAGCTGTGCTTATCTCCGCGCGCGATCGGCGTGATCTGCAATCGGAAAATTGCCATGGCGCTGCCATCCGCTGGGTGACTAGCGCGGACGCGCTAATCGAACGCGTCGCCAGGCGCGTGAAGAAGCCGTCTTTAGATATCCGGTCAGATCAGGGAGTTGCTCCAGCTCCGAGGGCATCACGGCGGCCTCTGTCACGTGTTGCTCACTGACGTTGGTCGAGCGTCGAGCACCCTTGAAGATGAACGCCCCTTCGCGGTCCCTGCCCCGTGAGGTTTGACGACGGACGATCTCCCGTTCACCGATCAACCGCGAGGCAAAGTGGGAAGTACCCCCGTTGTCACTGCCCGAACACCGAAGAATCAAGGTGTTGCCGCAATTTTCGATGATTGTTTGGGCATCTGGGCCATACGTGCTGGAGACCTGCGCAATCGACTGGAAGCCGATGACGCAGCGTCCGCCAAATTTCCGCAAACGCGCCAGCGCGTCCTTCAAACCGTCGATCGCTCCAAGCGCGTCCAGCTCGTCGACTACGAACCAGAGATGTCGGTCTTCCTCGGGGCGATTCATTGCCTCGAAAATCGCCAGGCGGATCCAGGTTGCGATGATTGAGCGCAGCGCTGCGATCTGATTCGCCTGGTAGGGAATGAAGAGCGAGCCGACTCCCGTGCGGACCCAGTCGCGCACCGAAAAAGCGGACGCCCGTTGAGCCTTTACATAGGCCAAGGCAGCCACTGCCGAACCTGTGACCGAACGGATCGATCCGAACATCCGGGCGTTGTCGGCATCCAGAAACGGTTGCGCAGGGGTACCGGCGACCACCTTTCGCAGCTCGTTGCTGGAAGCGATGGCCAACAGGCGCCACAACTCGCCCGCATCGGCCCTGCCGCTCTGATGACACCGGTGGGCAACCGCTGAGAGAAACGTCCTGGCGTACCCTCGCCACTCGCGACTCGATGCATCCTCGGTTGAAGGAATGAGACCGCTGGCCAACTGCTCAACGTCGTAAGGCGTGTGAATCTCGGCGAACGGATTCCATTTAACCGAACGAGGTTCAAAGGGATTGAGGATGATGTCTCCCCGGTTACGCTCGTGAAAGCGGGAGAGATAACCCCCGTCCGGGTCAGCAATGACAGCGCGGTCACCGCGTTCCAGCGCACCACCCAACAATTCAGTGATGGCGGTGGACTTGCCCGTCCCAGTGGTTCCGATGAACTTGAAGTGCTTGGTCTCATCCGCTGGGCCAACCGACATCCCGGCGAGATGGAGCGATTGATCATTGCTCCAGAATTTAACGTTAGGCATCCCGCGCCGGGCACGCCACCCAGTCACGACCAAAGTTCCGCGCTTGTACCATTCCATGGCATCAATACCCTCTAACGACTAAGTAGTCCGATTGGTCTCCGTACGTGGGCGCCTTGCGGTCGACACGAACGCAGAGCCGCGCCGAGTCGCCGCAACGCCTCAAATCAATCCGGCCGCCACGTTGTTCGAGGCTCGCGATCTTCGTGGCAAGCTCGTCGTGCTTCGCTCGGAGTGCGGATATTTCGCTCCGTGAAGGGATGATCAAACACGTCAGCACGAGGGGGATGGCCGAGCAAAGCGTGGTTATCCCGACGCTCCAGACCAGAGCCCGGACGTTTGTCGCGCGTTGCACTTCATGAAGGGCGTCCGAGGCGCGTTTGCTGTCGGCCGCGAGCAATTGGAATTCCTCGATGACCACATGCCGCACCTCGTCGCGAACGATCCCGGCGAGGTCGTTGGAGGTGGCCTTCAGTTTCTTCAGGGTGGATTCGGCGGCCTTTTGATGGGCTTGCGCCGCTTCCATGAGCAGTCCTAGCTTCATCGTGGTGTCGTCCATGACGTTGCTCCGTTATTCGTAGTCCATGCTGTCGCGTGTCAGCGGAAGTCCGCGGGACGCGGCCATGTGCGATGTGGGTGGCTTTGCCGCGGACTGGCTGGCGTTAGATGCCCCGGTGGTTGTGGCGGCGTCCGGGGCATGACTGGTGCGCCAGTGCTGCCAGAAATGCCGTGCCTCGTGGCGTGTCTCGCCGCTGTCGGGGGTGTTGGGAGCTGGCAGCGTCACGTGACGCCAATTGGGCACCGATGCGAATTTCAGGTACCCGGACAGATCCGGGAGTTGCTCGATCTGCGAATCCATGACCGCGGGTTCGATCCCGATGTGCTCCGACAGCGTCGTTGACGACAGAAGATCGCCAGGGCGTCGACTCCGTGATCTGTTTGTTCGGAGAACTTCACGTTGGCCAATGAGGCGTGAGGCAAAATTTGCTGTCCCGCCGTGGTCGCTGCCAGAGCAGCGCAAGATTAGCGAATTGCCGCAGTTTTCTGTGATCGTCTGCGCGTCGCCCTTCCCGTACGTGCTGGACACTTGGGCGATGGATTGGAAGCCCAACACGCAGCGGCCTCCAAATTTCCGCAGTCGCGCCAGGGCATCCTTGAGACCGTCAATCTGTCCCAATGCGTCCAATTCGTCGACTACGAACCAAAGGCGCTGATCGCCTTCCGGCTGGCTCATGGCCTCGAAGATCGCCAGGCGCATCCAGGCGGAAATGGTGGAGCGCAAAGCGGCGATTTGGCCTGCTTTGTAGGGGATGAAGAGGACACCGCCTTTGTTTTGTACATCGGTTTCGCGTTGGACGCAGCCCGAGCGTGGTACGCCGCTCGAGCGCGGAGCACCGCTTGGGCTTTGGGGGCGATCGGGGACGTGCGCCGCGCGTCCTTCTCGGACCCACTGCCGAATAGACAACGGACTGGTGATCTGTTGCGCGATGTAGTCGAGAGACCCGACGGCGGAACTGGTGACCGATCGGATCGAGTCAAACATCCGACCGTTGTGCTCTTCCAGAAATGGCTGGGCAGGCGTACCTGCCAGCAGTCCGCGCAGTTCCTTTGCGTCGGCTACGACCAGCAGGCGATAGAGCTCGCGAATGTCCGTGATGCCCGCCTCGTGCGCCTGGCGAGTAACCGAGCCGAAGAAAGTGCGCGCGTAGCTGGTCCAGCTTCGATCCGGACCGCCCTGATCCGGCAGGAGCGAGCGTGCCAGTTGATCAACGTCGTAGGGGTTGTTGATCTCTCCAAACAAGTCCCACTTGAGCGACTCAGATTCGAACGGGTTCAGGACGATGTCGCCACGCGAGGTGTCCTTAAAACGGGCGAGATAGCCTCCGTCGGGGTCGGCGATAATGGCGCGATCACCGCGGTCGAGTGCACCCGTGAGCAATTCGCGGATTGCTGTGCTCTTGCCGGTGCCGGTGGTCCCGATGAGCTTGAAGTGCTTGGTCTCATCGAGCGGAGCAACCGGCAGTCCGGCCAAGGTTACAGCCTCGCGCGAGCGGTCTTTCTGCCGCTTGGCACTCGAATGCGGCGCAGAGGTACGCCGATCGCCCGGTCGGGTTCCGCTCGGACCTTCTTGAATCAGAGTGCCTCTCTGATGGACGCTGCGGGGCTGACCCGGACGGCTGGCCATTCTTGCACGCGCGTAGCCGAAGCCGGCACAAATGCCTACTCCGACTGCGGTCTCCAGAAGGCTACCGGCCGTAACGCCTATGCCATGAATCAGCGGGCTCGCGATGGTTGCCGCTATTCCTGCTACTACAGTGACAGGCACTGCAAGGGACCAGGAACCAACAGCTTTCCCATAGTCGCCCGTGCGGCGAAGCAACGTCACGGCCATGGGAATCGCAACCGCGGCATACCCCAGCGCCAGCCCCGACAATCCGTGGGTCATCGAGCTCACTGGCGAACCCCACTGGCAAGTCTGCGCTGGGGGTCATACCAGATCTCGCGAATAAAACGCTCGTGATGCTCAATGCCGCATTGAATCACCACATCCACCAGCAGATACAACAGGTTCTTGATGTCACTCCGGGCCAGCTCACGGCCACCCGCACTTTGTTTGACCAGCAGTACCAACTGCTCGAATGCCAACTCCGCGCTGGCGGCATGGACGCTGGTGATGGATCCAGGGTGGCCGGAGTTCACATTACGCAGGTAGTCGAACGCCTCCTCGGCACGAAGCTCCGCCAGGAGGATGCGATCGGGTTTCATACGCAGGCAGGATTCCAGCAGCTGCTTGGGCGTGACGCGCGCGAGACCCTGACCGTCCTTGCTGTAGAACAGGCGCACGTGATTGGCGTGCCGGTCGAGGATCAGTTCCTGCGCGTCTTCGATGACTATCAGGCGCTCTTCGGCGGGAATTTCGCGGATCAACGCCTTGGTCCAGGTGGTCTTACCGGAACCTGTGGCACCTGAGACGAGAATGTTCTTTCGGCTGATGACCGCGAGCCGCATGAACGACTCGTATTCTCTTGCCTCCAGCAGACGGAGCAGCTCGGTCTCCGCTTCATCCAGCGAGTTCACAGCCCGACGTGTCATGCGGAAAATGCCGCGCCTGCAGAGCTCAGAGATCGACCAAACCTCGTCGGATGGGCGGCGGATTGTGATCGCTACACAGCCCTGGGTCGTTGCCGGCGGCAGAACAACCTGGATTCGCTCGCCACCCGGGAGCGATGCGGATAGGAGTGGTGAGGTTTCGTCCACTCTCTGGCGCGTCGAGTTGGCGACCAGCTTGGCTAGTCGGCGGCACCAGTCGAAAGTCGCAAAGGGTAATGTTTCGCGACGCCATCCGGAGGCGGTTTCTATAAAGGCTTCCTGGGGGCGGTTGATGCACACCTCGGTGACCTCTGGATTGGACAACAGCGGTTCCAATGCGCGGAGGGTCAGACGGAGGGCTGATACGTCCGTGGGGGCCGCAGGACGGGTCGGTGCCGAAGCCGTCGAGTGGGTCGAAGCCAACGCCGCGTGCTCGGTTGGCGCCGCAGGCGTTGATGCCGGCGTTGGGGTGCGCGTTGCCATGGTGGCCTCAGCGACCTGTTGTGACCGCTCGGAGCTCATAAACTGACCTGAAGTCGAGGTCACGGGCAACGAAGATCTGTATGCGGTCGCCGTTCCGTTTGGTCACCGTCGGCGGGATGTTCACCGAATTCTTCAGCACATCCGTCACCACGCTTTCGGATGTTGACGGGTTGTAGATCACTGCCCCACCCCCGCGCCCAGATGACTCCACAGCCGCCTGAACGGCACCATCCAGAGTTGAGATGAGAATTGCCGCGCCAAATCGGTCCCAGAAGTGGCGATTCACCTCGCCGGGCAGCCCGGACCGCCCGAGTTCGTCCGCGCCCGGCGAGTCGAGTGGGACAACGATCCCGGTTGGAGTCCTGGCCTCGCTCCACAATACAAATACACGCGCAGTCCCCTGCTGTACTTGTCCCCGAGTCTCTCCGATCAGTTTTGTACCTCGTTCCAACAACACCACAGTGCCGTCTGAACTGAAGGTGTCCGTCGCGGTGATACAGGTTGTCATGCCCGGCAACGTCGAGTTGATTGCGGTCTCCAACGTGCAATCGATGAATGTCCCTTTTCCGAGCAGGAACCTTTGCGTCGGGAGCACTTTTGCGCGGGCTGATGCGATAGCGGTGGGACGCAACAATGTGGCGATGTCCAAGCCAGATTCGCTGGTCTTGTCGCCCGCTGTCGCCCCGGTCGCCGCCGCCGCGCCGTTGAGCAAAGCGGGCGCCGAGAAGTCGCGCCCCGCTGCGGGGTCACGGCCGTCATCGCCGGACGCTGATAGACCCGCGAATGCAGCGCGAGCGCCCGACTCATGCGCGAATGCAGCGCCGGACAGTAGCCGCTCTTGGGCAAGTTGCTCTGCGGACTTACGAGTGCCCGCAGCGCGCGGGGGTCGCGGAGACCCAACCGATCCCCAATTCGATTGCATTAGCGGGAGTTGGGCCGGTTGTAGCACAGGCGTCTCGGGCTCAGGCGGCGGTTGCGGGTTCGCGGGAGGATCAGGCGGCCGGCGCGGAGCGTCCGTGGTCGAGGTCTTGAGCGAGTTAAACCCATCGAGCGCCGGAAGCGGCATCTCTCCCTGAGCCCGGTGTGCAACCGCCGACTGAGCGTTTTGCTTGGCGCGCGATTGCCTGGAGATCGCGCCGGAGTAATACCATGTCAGCATTCCAGCGCCGAGAATCATCATCAGGCCGCAGGCCATGATGCTGCTGACTCTGGATTGCAGCGAACGGTCCGTACTGACCGACGGCGTGCTCCGCTCGCCGCGTACGACCTGTTCGTCTGGCATTGAACCCGTAGGAGCCGGGTCAAAATGCCGATGCTTTTTGCCGCGCTTCATGGCCGACGACCTTCGCCGACTCGCTCTACGCTGGGCGACACTGTTCCGGATTGGAGGCGCTCACCGGACCCCGTGAAACCCTTGTTCACAATCATCCCAGTCAGTCGCCCGCGCCGAATGATCAGTTGCCGGACAACCCGGTGAATGACGACATCTCCCGCATCCATGCTGAAGTTGAGCAGCGATTCGGAGCCGTCATCATTCTGTACAAAGATCGCCGGTTGCTCGGCTTTGGCGGCAAAGCGTAAGCGCGTGTGTATTCCGTCGTCCGAAGCAGCGGTTGGCTGAATGGTTGGGCTTCCGCAATACCAATAGTCAACGTTGTGCGCACGTGCCGTGCCGGATTGTTCAAGCATCCTGTTAACGCCGTCGGCAACGGCATCACCGGGATTTGGTGGGTAGTTAAAACGAATGGCGAAGATCACGTCCGGATCGGAAGCGTCCGTGCGCAATGGCGAAGCGGTGTACGAAAACTGATACGGTCTTCGCGTAGTGATCACAGTTAGATTGGTACTGACCCGGGCGGCCTTCGGCTTGATGAACAAATGGTTGTCCTGCGATACAAACGAAAGCGCATCGATGTCGCCGGCTCCCAATCCCACAAAGGACTCTCCCGGCTCGAACTGCAGGTCGATTTCGTAGCCCACATAACCTTGAATGCGGTAGACCTCGTTGGTGTCGTAGACCGCCGTACGAATGCGACCGTCCGCGACACCGCGCGTCGGAATGGTTTCCGGCAACGCCAGCTCCACGTGCAGAAACAAAATGGCTACCGCAGCGAGCAGACCCGCGCCGGCACGCAAGGAAACCGGGAGGTACTGACGTCTCATTGCACGGACCCCGCAAAGGTCGCATTCGACGGCGCTGCAGGCGTCGCCAGCACCTCCGGCTCCGAACCGAGCTCAACGATCTTGAAACCCAGCGGATTCCATCTGCGGGTCGCAGGATCCTTCGACGGGGAGGCATAGGCGTATTGGATTGTTGCAATCCAATGAGTCGTATGTTCGGCGGCACCACCGGACGGACGATCGGACTTCCGGTAACGGACCTGGGCCAGGTCCTCCACACCATTCGATCGCCTGAAGAAGCTGACGGACTCGACTTCCACACGAACGCTGCTGCCGTCCTTGTGCATGTTGATCGGTGATCGCGGGTTGGTCGTGTTCCACAGCGCGTACCACGCTTGATTACGCTGGGCTGTATGGAATGCGCCGCATTCCTCGTAATCGCTCTCGGCGGTAACGAGATTGAATCGCTCGCACACCGTGATGTAGTGGGTGAGGAAGTAACGGGTGACGGCCTGATCCATGGAGGCGCGGCCGACGTAAACTGGCACTACATCCACTATGCCCGTGGCGTTGTCGACGCGGATTACGAACGGTTCGACGCCCTTCAACGGCGTCAGAAGAGCTAAAGACACCGCGCTGGCGATTGCGCACAGCCAGCCAGCACCTGCCACCCACCAGGCAGTCCGCTCGCTTCGCTTCGTTTGTGAAGCCCTGTCGCTGTCCCAGGAGACGGCTTCTTTCAGGTAGCGCTCGAGTGCGGGATCGGTTTTCACGGCCGTGGCTCCCCAGCGCCCGGCGCCCGTACGCTGCCCGATCCACCGGGCCCGACTGAGTGCGTGCTCCCGCCGGACTTGCGGGTGACAGCCGGCAAATTTATCGGCCGCAGCGTGCCGCGGCACCGAACCTGGTGCGTTGAGCACGCAGTCATAACTATCGCGACGACGATTGTATATAAGAGTTTCATGAGCTTTCCTTGCCTTGGATATCCGTGGAGCGGTCCTGACACCTTCCTCAGTCCGTGTCTGCACCGTAGCGACTCTTGTGCTTCTCCCTATAATGTTCCTTCACTCTGTATCCGGCGCGGGCCCCCCAATGGAGCGCGCTACTCAAGGTTCCCATCGTATTGAGAGCCGCGCCACTTGCCAGGCCTGATGCAATTGGCATGACTTGGCGCATCAAAAGGAAAACGAGCACGGCCATGAGCACCATGTTGAGTGCGTCAACTGTCACGAGGGCGGCTCCCCGCGCCGCCGTCTGGGTTGCATAGTTATTCA
>JAXDQF010000264.1:0-30668 GCA_034668025.1 Gammaproteobacteria bacterium
ACGTCGAGCATCGAGCTCCGCGGCGGAAAGCAACACATTCGCGCTGCCTTTGCGCAAATCGATTCGCACCCGGTCTCCAGTGCGCAGCACCGCGAGAGTTCCCTCAACCGCAGCCTCGGGCGAGGCATTGAGAATCGAAGGCGACCCGGACGTTCCCGACTGCCGGCCGTCTCCGATACAGGGCAGCGCAGTGATTCCCTGCTTGATCAGATATGCAGGAGGTCGCATGTTGACCACCTCGGCGGCGCCCGGGTAGCCCACCGGCCCTGCCCCGCGCATAAACAGGATGTCGCGCGGCGTGATCCCGAGTGCCGGGTCATCGATTTTCGCGTGGTAGTCCTCGGGACCGTCGAACACAACTGCACGTCCCTCGAAGGCCTCAGGATCCTGTGGATCGGACAGGTAACGCGAGCGAAACTCATCGGAGATCACGCTGGTCTTCATGATCGCGGACTCAAACAGGTTGCCTCGCATCACAATGAAACCCGCATCACGTTTGAGCGGCTGTGCGAACGGCCGGATGACGTCCGGAAGCGCAATCGGCACCTTGGCGCAGTTTTCCCCGATGGTGCGACCATTGACGGTCAGCACCTTCTCGCGGATCAGGCCCTGCTTGATCAGTTCGCCAACTACGGCAGGTACACCGCCGGCGTGATAGTAGTCTTCGCCGAGGTATTGCCCTGCGGGCTGCAGGTTCACGAGCAGCGGGATGCGATGTCCGTAGGTCTGCCAATCATCCAGGCTGAGCTCAACTCCCAGATGGCGCGCAATGGCCGCCAGGTGGATCGGCGCATTGGTTGAGCCACCAATGGCCGAATTCACGACGATGGCGTTGAGGAACGCATCGCGGGTCATGATGGACGAAGGGCGTACGTCTTGCCGCACCAGCTCGACGATCCGCTTTCCCGTTTCGTACGCCATGTGCTGTCGCTGGCGATACGGAGCCGGTATCGCTGCGGATCCTGGCAATTGCATTCCGAGCGCTTCCGCCAGCGAGTTCATCGTCGTGGCAGTACCCATCGTGTTGCAGTAACCCGTCGAGGGCGTAGACGACGCCACCAACTCGAGAAACCCGGCGTAATCGATTTCACCGGCGGCCATCATCTGCCGCGCCTTCCAGATGATCGTACCGGAGCCGGTGCGCTCGCCTTTGTGCCAGCCATTGAGCATCGGCCCGACCGACAGCGCGATTGCCGGGATATCAACAGTTGCTGCGGCCATCAGGCACGCGGGGGTGGTCTTGTCGCAGCCGATGGTCAGCACAACGCCATCGAGCGGGTAGCCATAGAGCACTTCGACGAGACCCAGGTAGGCTAGATTTCGATCGAGGCCCGCCGTCGGCCGCTTGCCGGTCTCCTGGATGGGATGCACCGGGAATTCAATAGCGATTCCGCCCGCTTCGCGAATGCCCTCTCGAACCCGTTCTGCGAGTACAATATGATGCCGGTTGCAGGGCGACAGATCGCTGCCGGTCTGGGCGATGCCGATAATGGGTTTGCCGGATTGCAACTCCTCGCGTGTCAGCCCGTAGTTCAGATAGCGCTCGATGTAGAGCGCGGTCATACCGGGATTGGCGGGATTGTCGAACCATGCGCGCGATCGCAGCTGCCGGCCACCGGCCTTTGTGTCTGTCATGAACCTGCCTCAATATTCAGTCATATTATATACTTCACCCGCGGTCTCTCGTAGGACGATTCCTACACCACGGATGGAGTAGACTCCATTGTTGGAGCTTTTGTGTTGAGCCATGCTCGAACGTCGGCGCAATCAGCCGGATTGAGAGGAATTATGGCCCGCGAAGTTGCAAGCACTCGGATTCCAGGGAATGAACTGCAGCGCACGCCCGTCGTGAAGGGCACTTTTCTCAGACCCCTGTACCTGGTGCCGCATCGGCTGACCCCGGCTGAGCGGCACCGCCGCATCAGCGAGCTCGCCTACAAGCGAGCGGAGCTGCGGGGCTTCGCACCCGGCAACGAGGCAGAAGACTGGCTCGACGCCGAGCGCGAGGTCGATGCCGGACGCTACTGAACGAAAGAGCGGCAGCGGGACCCCACCGCGTTGTTGCTCACAATCAACTGTTGGAAGCGTAACGGGCCCCTCTCTTGCTACTTCCTGTTGTGACAATAACGACGGGAGAAACATGATGCGAGCGGGAACTTTTCTGACTCTGACAGCAATTGCAATGCTCGGGTTGTCGGGCTGCAACAAGGCGGAACCGCCGGCGAAAGTGCAGGAAGACGTGGCCAAGGCCACCGACTCCGCGGCTGAAAGCGATGCGAAGGCCGCCGACAAGTTGGCCAGCGCGGATGCGAGCGCCGACAAGACTGTTGGCAACGCGCAGGCGAAGGCCGACGAGAAGACAACTGATGCCGCGGGCGATGCGGTGATAACGCAGGCTGAAGGCGACCATAAAGTCGCAGTAGCGCAGTGCGAATCACTGTCGGGCCAGGCACAGAAGGACTGCAAGAAGCAGGCGGACGATCAGCTGGACGCCGTCAAGGCCAAAGTCAAACAGCTGAAGAAGGACGCGGGCTGACCACAGGATCCACATTCCACCATTGCGGTAAGAGCTTCCGCACCCTGGAGTGTGTAAACCTGTCATCTATGAGGTAGAGCACGCCGCGGTCCGTTGTTGTCCGAATGACGCGGCCCGCGGCCTGCACCACTTTCTGAATGCCCGGATACAGGTAGGTGTATTCATAGCCTGAGCCGAATCGGGTTTGCATCCGGCGCTGCATTTCTTCATTGACCGCATTGACCTGCGGCAATCCCAACGTGGCCACGAAAGCCCCGATCAGGCGGGAGCCGGGCAGGTCCACGCCTTCCGCAAACGCGCCACCGAGGACCGCGAATCCCACTCCCGCCCCTTCGGGAACGAAGCGGGACAGAAATGCATCTCGCTGGGGCTCTGTCATGCCGGAATGTTGTTGCCACGTGGGGATGGTGGGGTAGCGTTGGGCTACGATCGTGGCGACGTTCTCCAGGTATTCAAAGCTGCTCAGGAACACCAGGTAGTTGCCGGGCTGGGCGGCATATTGCCGCGCCAACAGGTCTGCGATGGGTGCCAGGGAGCGGGCGCGATCCTTGAAGCGTGTTGAGATCGAGCGCACCAGGCGTACGGCCAGCTGATCCGCCTGAAAAGGCGATTGCACGTCGAGATAGCCGCAGGATTGCGGCAACCCGAGAATGTCGCGGAAGAAGTCGTGCGGTACCAGTGTTGCCGAAAACAACACCGCGGACTGCGCGCCGGTGAACCGGGGTGCGAGGAACCGGCCGGGGACCAGGTTCCTCAGGCACAGGACAGATTGCCGCTCAACCTTTGATGTAACTCTCGGGCCCAGCCCCGGCTGCCGACCCGCCGATCGTTGGGTATCGGACAGGGTGACCTCAAACAACGTGCTGGAGTCATAGTCAGCGGCGAGCCGGGAAAAGGACAGCGCTTCGAAGAAGAGCTCCTGCAGCGCCTCGTCCTGGCCCGCATGGGTGCTGAGATGGTCGACGAGTACGGAAATCAACTTGTCGAGTGCGGTTATCAGCGCCTCGGGCGGCTCATCGTAGATACGATGTGGTTCGTCCTGTGCCGCGTTCATGTCACTCCAGATGCGTCGCAATGATTCCAACGACCCGGTCAACGAATCAGGCGCCCTCTTTCGCACGGCGTTGAAAGCGTCAAAGTCGAGCGATGCCGTATACATGCTACGCGCGCGTTCCACGAGGTTGTGAGCCTCGTCCACGAGCAGGCAGACGCGCCATTCGTGGGTGACGGTCCAGCCGAATAACATTGCGCTCCGATCAAAGTAGTAGTTGTAGTCGCCGACGACGACGTCACTCCAGCGGGCAAGCTCCTGGCTCAAGTAGTAAGGGCAAATTTCATGGCGGCGCGCGACTTGGCGCACGGCCTCTTGATCGAGAAATGAGATGTCGATGGCCTCGGCACGTGCCGCCGGCAAGCGGTCGTAGAACCCGCGTGCCAAAGGGCACACTGCGCCGTCGCACGGCAATCCAGGGTTCTCGCAGGCCTTGCCGCGCGCCACAAGCTCCACTACGCGCAGCGGCAGTGTTGAGTCAGCCGGTTGAAACATCTTCAGCGCGTCCAGCGCGAGCTGCCGCCCGGACGTTTTGGCGACGAGGTAGAACACCTTGTCGAGTGCGCCACCCCGCGCCGCATCGGGGCCACGCGCTGCGGCGGCGGGGCTCGCCATTGCGTTTGGGGCCGGCGATCCGCTCGCGGCTGGTGCGCTTCGGCCGGGCACGGACGGGCCAACCGCGCCTTGGGTACCCATCGCCTTCAGCGCGGGGAACAACGTTCCAACAGTCTTACCAATACCCGTTGGCGCCTGTGCCAACAGTGCGCCACCCGCTCGGATGCGCTTGTACACCGCGCGAGACAACTCGCGCTGGCCGCTATGAAAGTCTGCGAACGGGAAACGAAGCTCGCGGAGCGCCGCGTCACGCAACAGTCGGTGCGCCGTTTCCGACTCCGCCCAGGCGACGAAGTGTTCGCAATGCCCGACGAAATGTTGCTCGAGGTCCGCCGCCGATTGCTCCTCGTCGAAGACCGTTTCGCGTTCGCTGGCAACGTCGAAATACACCAGGGCCAACTTCACGCTGGCCAAGGCTTTCTGCTTGCACAACAGCCACCCGTAGATTCGCAGTTGGGCCCAGTGAAGCGCCCGGTGATTTTCCGGCATGCGGGCCAGCTCACCGCGATACGTTTTGAACTCCTCCAGCCGATTCTGGTCGGGGTCATAGCCGTCCGCGCGACCGCGGACGCGAAGTGACCCGTACTCGCCGGTCAAAATCAGTTCGGTCTGGAACGTGTTGCCGCGGCGAGAAGCGATTACGCGATGCCCCGCCATGCCTTCCATCGCCGATGGCGACGGCGTGAAGCGCATGTCCAGGTTGCCGCGCTTCGCCGTGAATTCGCACAAGGTGCGAACCGCGACCTCGTAAGTCAAACGCGCTCCTCGGCCGACGATGACAACCGCGACGACCCTGGCTGCGCGACAGCCGAGGCCGCCGACGCCGGCGACGGCTCGCGGGCCACGCCTCCCGACACATGCGACAACGGCGAATCGGGCTGCGCAGCGCCCATGTCCCAAGACACATGGCACACGCTCACCGGAATGTCATGCGCCACGCAAAACGTCAGCCACCGAATCTGGTTATCCTGCAACCGATCGCCCGGCCCCTTCACTTCAATCAGCCGGTAGCGCCGCTCCTCGGGCCAGAATTGCACGAGATCAGGCAACCCACACCGGTTGGCGCGGATGTCTGACAGTATCCGTGCGAAACACGCCTTCAGATGCCGGCGCGGCAGACAGCTCAACGCCACACTCAACAGCGCCTCTGACATCACGCCCCAGAAGACAAACGGCGACTGGATACCCTGCTTCTGCTGGAAGTTCCGGCAAATGGTGTCGCGGTAGGCATCGCTTTCGAGCTGTTCGAAACATTGCGCGAACAGCAACTCGCGGCGGCTGCGGAAATCCGGCGCATGCAAGTCCGCCGGCGCGGCCTGGAACTCGTGGAAGAATGCGCCCGCGACCGGGGCGAAGATCGCCTGCCAGCAAAGCAAGCCGAACAGCGAATTCAGCAATCCGTTCTCGACGTAGTGTACCGGCGCTTCGGGTGTTGACAGCGCCTCTCCCGTCGCGCCCTCGAGGTGTTGCGGCCGTTCGGTAACCGGCAACACGAGTTGGAACGTCGGCCAATCCTGCGGCCGGCGGGTACGCGCCGTTTTCACACCGGCCTTGCGTTGCAGGCGGGGCCACATCCGGCCAATCTGCTGGTCCTCCACTTCATCGGCGGGCCGCTCCCGTACGAGCGCGGCAAACTGCAGCGCCGACCCGATCTCCCCCAGTCGCTCCAATAAGCGAACCGAGCGGATCCGCGCGCCGGCGTACTGGCAATCACGATAGATCGCCAAAGCGCGGGCCAGATCCTTCTGTTGCTCATAACATTGAGCAATTTGAAACTGCAGCTTGCGCCGCCGACCCTCGAGCCACTCATTATCCACCACGGGCGGGGGAAGCGATTCAACAACGGTGGCGAGGTCGTTGCCGTCTTCAAGCTGCTGCCGGCACTCAAACAACGCATGGAATGTGTCGATGTGCTGGCGTGTCTGAAAAGCACGTGTCGCCGCGTCGCGGGCGACCTGTTCGTATTTGAAGATGCCGAGGTCCGTGAGAACGAACTCGGACCAGTCCTGGTGGAAATTCCCGAAGAACAACAGCCGAAGCCGGTCGCACAACGGCTTGACCACGACACGGTAGACGACGTCGGGCGCGTCAGGCCACCACTCAACGAGCCGCCGCGGCGCCAGCAGCACCGCCTCAATGCACATGAGCAGCTCCGCCTTACGCGCATGCCGCGGCAACGCGTCAGCCGCAAACACCCGCTGCACCTCCCCCTTCCGCAACACCCTCCCCAGCTCCGCAACAGTCAGCACCGGCTGACCATCCACCCACCCCGCGTCGATCAAGGCGGTAGCGGCTGCGCGAGTACAGCCGATCTCTTCGTATCTAAGCTTGTCCGTCCGAAACAGATCACCCCGCCGACCCAGCATCCGAACCAAAAGGGCCGAAGACTCCAGGGGGAGGCCCTGGAAGCGCTCTATGAATCCCGCCTCTGTCTCGTTCAGCAGATCCCCATACCGCCGGCGCAACCACCCGAGGGCGGTATTGAAGTTCTCGAGGTAATAGAAAGGCCGGGGATGCGGCATAAACGCAGACAACTGTGAAGAATAAACGAAGGGTAGTGTTTCGCTCGTCGCAGCGTCCATCCAGGACTCGGCGGCGCCGACCCCTGTATAACCACCGCTACGGGAATTGTCCCGATTCGGGATACTCTCCCGATATACTCCCCCCGATCAAAAAAAAGGGGAATGGGGCTTTGCGGACCGCTGCGCTTGCGATCCTGGCTACAGCGTTTCTCAGCGTAGCCGCAGCCCAAGAAACCGTCATCGTCACGACCACCCGCGTCCCCTCCCTCGTCGGCGACGAGCCGATTCGAATCGAAGCGGTCCCGTCTGAGGAGATCGAGGAAAACCTCACCGTACAGCCGGGAAACATTTCCACGCTGCTGAACGAGTTGCCCAGTGCGCGAATTCAATCGGCCGCGCCAGGACTCGGCGGCGTTGGACTGCAGCTGCGTGGGATGCCCACGCGGCATACGCTGGTGTTAACCGACGGGCTGCCGCTTCTTGGGGCAGAGCCCGACGACTTTGGACTTCTACAGACGCCGCCCCTGGACCTGCAACGAATCGAGCTCATCAAGGGTGCGGCGTCAGCGCTGTACGGAGGATCCGCCCTCGGCGGCGTACTCAACATCGTTTCCAAAAGCCCGCAAACGCCGTCAGCCATGCTGGCGAACGCCACGTCGCGAGGTGGCCGCGACCTGGAAGGGTTTTTCACCCAAGACTCGTTGAAGGACTGGACCGGGACGCTGACCGCGGGCGTGCACGATCAGTCGAGGCAAGACGTCAATGGTGACGGCTGGGCGGACATCCCGGGTTTCCGCCGCTATTCCCTGCGGCCGCGCATCTGGTGGAAGGCGGGCACGGATCAATCGCTGTTCCTCACCGGTGGCGTCACTGAGGAGCGCCGCGAAGGCGGCACGATGCTGGGGCGCGTACTCGCGCAGGGAGCACCTGATGCCCTGGCTGCGCCCTTTGCTGAAGTGCTCCACACGCGCCGCTTTGACGGCGGTGCTGTCGCATACTGGAAGTTGAATGACGCCGTGACGCTGAACAGCCGTCTGTCTTTCACGTCCGCGGACCAAGATCGAACCTTCGGTCGGCTGCGCATCCCTTCCACACAGACCACGATTTTCAGCGAGCAGGCATTCACCGGCGACGCAGCTGGACATCAATGGGCACTGGGCCTCGCATTCCAGCACGAAGCTCTGCGGGTAGCCGCCGTCTCCGGCGTAGGTTACACATACAATGTGCCCGGCGTGTTCGCACAGGATGAGTTCTCACCCTCGTCCTGGATCAAGTTGGCAGCCGCCGCACGCGTTGACTCCAACAATCAATATGGCACTTACGCAAGCCCCCGCCTCTCCGCATTGTTCCGCCAGCCAGGGAGCCCGTGGAGCCTGCGCGCCTCAGCCGGTGGAGGATTTGCCGCGCCCACACCCTTCGTCGATGAAGTCCAGTCAACGAGCCTGGGCGTACTGACACCGCTTCGGGGCTTGCATGCCGAACGTGCGGTGACGGAATCGCTCGATGGGAAATGGGCTGTTGACGAGTGGGATGTCAATGTCAGCGTGTTTAATTCGCAGATCCATAACCCGTTGGAGGCGCGGCCGGTTGCGGGGGAAAGGATTGAGTTGGTGAATGCTGCAGGCTCGCGCAAGGCGCCTGGGGGCGAGGTCCTGATCCATTACGTCGCAGGCGCCCTGCAGATGATCGGATCGTGGAGCTACATAAACGCAACGCAAGCCGCGCCCGACGGCTCGCGAGAACCCGCCCCCCTCGTCCCCCGTCACTCAGCCGAGCTGGGTGGCATCCTGGAAAGCGAGACCCGCGGCCGGATCGGCCTGGAGGCCAACTACATCGGCACCCAGGGACTCGAAGATGATCCCTATCGCACGTTGAGCAGACCGTACATCCTGGTCAACGCGCTGGCGGAAATCCGCTTCAGCGGCTTTTCCATATTCATCAATGCGATCAATCTCACCGGCACACGGCAGACCCATTACGACCCGCTCATCCGCCCCGCACCGGGATGGGGCGGCGATCCCATCACGGACGTCTGGGCACCCCTCGACGGTCGCACGTTCAACATCGGAATCCGAACCGGGCAGCAGGACCACGCCCAGGTTGTGCCCAAATCATGAAATAATGGCCGGATGAAAAAACTCGCCGTCCTGCTCGCACTCGCAACCGTATCAACCACCTGGGCGGCCACCCCACCAGGCCCCGTGCCACCCAAAGCCGACCAGGAGCTCGCACGCGACATCCTCAGAGAGCTGGTCGATATCAACACGACGCATGAACACGGCTCGACTGCAGCCGCGCAAGTTATGCAACAGCAGCTCCTTGCAGTAGGGTTTGCAGCGGAAGATGTCGTACTCGTCGCGCCCGCCGACAAACCAATCAAGGGCAGTCTGGTCGTCCGCTATCGCGCGAAGAAACAGGGCCTCAAACCAGTGCTGTTTCTCGGTCACCTGGATGTTGTTGAAGCAAAACGGGAAGACTGGACTACCGATCCCTTCCAGCTGACGCAGAAAGACGGTTATTACTATGGCCGCGGGACCGAGGACATGAAAGACGGTGACGCCGCGATGCTGGAGACGTTGATCCGCCTGAAACGTGAGCACTTCGTCCCGGCTCGCGACGTCATCGTGGCATTCACCGCTGATGAGGAAGCCGGCGGGGACGCGAATGGGCCTGCGTTTCTGTTGATGGAGCATCGCGAGCTGATCGATGCGGGGGTTGCGGTGAACCTGGATGGGGGTGGTGGAAGTTTGAGGAACGGCGAGCGGCTGTTCTACGAAATCGGGACCAGTGAAAAGGTCTATGTCACCTTCACGCTGGAAACCACGAGTCCCGGCGGACACGGCTCGTTGCCGGGTCCCGACAACGCAATCTATCGCCTGGCGGATGCATTGGGCCGGCTGGAGAAGTACAAATTTCCAGTCATGACGACGGCCACCACCCGAGCGAGCTTTGAGAAGCTCGCAGCCCTGCAGACCGGGCCGCAACACGACGATAGTCTGGCGGTCGCCAGGCAAACGCCTGACCCCGATGCCGCGGAGCGGCTGAGTCAGAACGTCAAGCTCAACGCGCAACTGCGAACGACCTGTGTTGCAACGCTGATTTCAGGGGGCCACGCCGAAAACGCCCTGCCCCAACGGGCCAAGGCCACCATTCAGTGTCGCATGATGCCGGGCGACACCGCCGAGAACGTGCAGACGTTGCTGACAAACACCCTGGCCGATCCGAAGATTTCCATTGCGTTGGATGCGCCGCCGATCCTGAGCCCCGAGTCGCCGCCCACCACGCAGATCATGGACAAAGCCGGCAAAGTCGTGCACTCCATGTGGCCGAAAGTGCCGATCATTCCAACCATGGCCAGTGGCTTCAGCGATGGTCGCCAGACACGCACCGCCGGCATTCCAACCTATGATCTAGGTGGGTTGTGGGCCGACGTGGATGACAACCGTGCTCACGGGCGAGATGAGCGGATCGGTGTGCAGGAGTTCGACGAGAGCGTCGAATACACGTATCGCCTGATGAAGGCGTTCGCGGCCAAATAGGCCCGGGCGCGTCAGCCCAGCGCCTAAATAGACGCCTGCTCCTGCCCATCAACCTGCGCAGCCCCGGCAGCAGGTTGCGCAAACCGCACCTGCCCACGCTGAGTCCGCTTCGCCTCGTAGCAGGCGGCATCAGCAGCCGCCATCCAGGCCGCGGTGCTTTCGTACCCATTCGTTATCATGGCAACCCCCAGACTCGCCCCGATGGCGTAAGTCTGCCCGTTCCACTCAACGAGCAACGGATTGAGAGCCCGTTGAATCCGCAAAGCCACCGCACGGGCCCTCTCCGGAGTCGCTTTTTCCAACACAACGGCAAACTCATCACCGCCGAGGCGCGCGACAGTGTCTTTGGTACGTATGGACTCGCGAAGCACCTCTGCAACGCGGCGTAGCACCGCATCGCCTGCAGCATGCCCACCGCCGTCGTTCACCGCTTTGAAGCGGTCGAGATCCACCGCCAGCAGCGTGGCCGGCAGAATGAGAAACTGCGCGCGATCGAACAACACTTTCAGGCGGCGCTCGAATTCAAATCGATTGCAGGCACCCGTCAACACATCATGAGTTGCCAGGTGATTGAGCTGACGGTCACGCTCGTACTCCTCGGTCGCATCCCGCAAAACCAGGACCGCTCCAACGACCCGATCATTCTGACCAAACACCGGTGTCGCTGCCTTCGACACATACCGCACGCCGCCATCCGGCCGGTGCAGCAGCACAACCTCTGACTGCCTGACAACTTCGCCGCTGTCGAGGCACTTGCCGAGCGCTGTTTGCGCGATCCGGGACGTACGAGGGTCGGTCATCGCGACCACATCGTAGAACCTCCTCCCCTCGATATCATCCAGGGACTGCCCCAACAGCTCGTACGCGGCCGTGTTGATGTACGTAATCTGACCATCCGCATCTGTTGTAATCACGGCATCCGCGATCGCACGTAATGTCGTCCGCAGACGCTGCCGCTCAGCCGCCAGCTCGCGCGTAGCATTGCGCCTCTGATCAGTTGCGAGCCCCACCGCAATGGGCGGCAGAAGCGTGGCGACGAGCGCGATGAACGGCAAACCTGCTATGACCACCGAGTTGGGCGTGAAATCCAGGGCCGCCGTGTGAACCCCGAGGCCCCACAGGCCGATGACCAGTGCGCCGCAGACTCCAGACAACACCGCGGCACCGAATGAACCGGCGCGAAACGCTGCCATGATGAGGGGCACGCCCATCACCACAAACGGGAAACGCATAAAACGGAGCGCAAAGTAGGTCGACATGACGCAGAACGCGCTCAACGTCAGATTCTCGACGAGGTAGCGCCTCGAGACGAGGCGCTGCGCGGTCCTGGTGCTGTACAGATAGACCGCAGGTGCGCACAGGCAGCTGCCGATCGCGCCCGAGCGCCACCAGTTGACGCAAGCCAACCCGAACGGCACGCCAAACTCCGCGTGGACGAGCCAACCGCCGGGAATGGCGGTCAGAAACGGCACGGCAAAGGCGTAAATGCCGGCCATCCGCAGGCCCTGCTGGAACGAGATATTGGGCAACGGAAATGTGAGCCAGTTCCGGAAAATCCAGCTCGTCGTGCCGATTTCCAGCGCGTTGATGCAGCTCATGGCCGCGGACCACTGCAGCGGGTCGTTGGCACTCAACACGTTGGCCAGGACCCCCGCGACGACGATCCCCCCGATCGCAGGCAGCCAGTTGACCCGCGGCATGCGCACGAGCAACGCCGCGGCCAACGCGTTCGCCGGCCAGACGAAGCCTGAATATCCTGTTGCACGAGCGAGGCTGACGGCCGCGAAGGCAGCCAGAAAGAAAGCGGCGGCAACGGCCAGCTCACCCAGAGGCAAACGACGCAAGAATCCCAACCCCCCGGGTTTTATATGTTCACCTGAAGGGTACTGCCGCCGACGTCCCCGGTACGAGCGCTACTTCCCATTAATTGAACGTATAAACATCGCGCAGCGCGACCGAAGCGGTCACCCCCTGCTGCGGCCCAGGTAGGTCGTCATATCCTCAAAAGACAAGGGTTTGCTGATCAGGTAGCCCTGCATCTGATCGCAGCGCAGCAGCCGCAGGAACTTCGCCTGCTCTTCCGATTCCACGCCTTCCGCCACCACCACGAGCTTCAGGGAGTGAGCGAGGGAGATGATGGTAGAGACCAGGGTCATGGCTCCGGGGTCTTCGAGCATGGAGATGATGAACGAGCGGTCGATCTTCAATGTCTGGGCCGGTAGCCTGGTGAGATAGGCCAGCGACGAGTAGCCGGTGCCGAAATCGTCGATGGCAATCCCGACCCCCAGATCGCAGATGGCGCGCAGCTTCTCAATGTTGCCCGTGGGATCGTTCATGATCAGGGACTCGGTGACTTCGATGTCGAGGCCCGGATCGGCACCAGACAGCTTGAGCACGTTGGCCACCGTCCGCACGAAGTCCGAGCGCTGCAACTGGACGGTGGAAACGTTTACGGCAATTCGCGGCGCATGCAGCCGGCGCTCCTTCCACAACGCCCGATCGAGACTCGCCTGGCGCAGTGCCCAGGTCCCCACCTCAATGATCATCCCGGTCTGCTCCAGCAGGGGGATGAACTTCATGGGGGGCACCAGTCCCCCATGCGGGTTCTGCCAGCGGATCAGTGCTTCGACGCCTTCCAGGCGGCGGGTCTCGAGATCCACCTTCGGCTGGTAATACAACACGAACTGTTCCTCCTCGATGGCGCGCTTGAGTTGGTTTTCCAGCGTGAGCGCCTCGCTGGCGCGATCGCTGAGGTGCGGCGCGTAGAACAGCAGTTGATCGCCCGTCGTCTTGGCATTCTTCAGGGCCGCTTCGGCATTCCTGATCAGGGTCACCGGGTCGCTGCCATCGGCCGGATACATGGCGATGCCGGTCTTGGCCGACATCCGCAGCGCGGTGCCCTCCACCATGAACGGCAGCCCCAGCCACTGCTGCCGCCATTTATCGATGGTCTGGACCACCTCAGCGATCTCACCCACATCGAATATCACCGCAGCAAACTGATCGGCGCCCAACCTTGCGACCTCGCTGGCATCGCCAACGCAACCCATCAAGCGCTCGCCGACCTGTCTGAGCAGCTCATCGCCCGCGTGCCGCCCGAAGGTATCGTTGACGGTCTCGAAGCGCTCCATGTCGGCAATGATCAATGCAAACTTGCGCTGGCCTCGCGCCGCTGCGCTCACGTACTGCGCGAGTCGCTCGTAAAAGAATGTGCGGTTTGCGAGCCCTGTCAGCGCATCGTAGTACGCAAGATAGTTGAGTCGCTCGGCCTTCTTGATGTGATCGAGCGCGAACGAGAGATCGCCGCACAACTCGCTCAGCAGTCGCATCTCCGCAGCATCGAAAAAGCCGCTCTCGTCCATGACGAGCACCAGGCAGCCCACCGACTCCGCATCAATCACCAGGGGCAACGCGACGATGGCCCGGTAACCGCGCTCCAGCATCTGCTGAGCCCCGGGAACGAGCTTTGAGTCGGCCTGCAGATCGTCGCAAATGACGGGCTGTTGCAGCCGCATGGCAGCCGGAATCAGGCTCTCCCCGTCCGCCACCGCCTCGAGCTTGCACGCCAGCGCCTGCGCGAGGTCCGGACTATCGCCCGCCCAGGCGACCGGTGTGACCTGCAGGGTCTCCGGATCCAGCCAGCTGCACCAGGCCATCCGGAACCGCCCGTACTCCACCGCCAGGCGACAGGCCTCCCAGAACAACTCCGTGCGATCGGTGACGCGCACGATGAGCGAATTGATGCCGCTCAACACGGCATGCACCCGGTTCAGGTGCTCGATCTTGGTTTCCGCCTGCTTGCGCAGCGTGATGTCGGTTGCAACACCGACGACCCGCCCGATGATGCCGCTGTTATCTTCGACAATCGGAAAGGTCCGGGCACAGATCCACCGCACATCCCCGTCGGGACGCACTATGCGAAATTCAAACTCGCGCTTGCCCGCCAGGCCGCGCGGATCCTGCTCGACTTCACGGCGCAGTCGCTCGACGTCCTGCACATGAATCGAATCCGCCCAAGGCACGGGCGCGCACCGCGAGTCAGACCAGGGGCGGCCCCAGATCTGGGCGTACGCCGGGCTCATATACAAAGTCTGCGACAGATCGCCGGCAACCACGAAGAAGGCATCCTGGATATTCTCAGCGAGCTCCCGGAAGCGCTCCTCACTGACTTTCAGGCCGGCGGTCGCCCGCGCGCGCTCGTCAATCTCAACCTGCAGTTGCGCAGCATGATGCTGCGCCTCGATATACAACCGCCCGTTCTCATAAATGCGCCCTGACTGTGCCCCGAGCACCGACAGGATGAGCTCGTCTTCTGCTGTAAATTCCTCGGCGCCCACCTTGTCCGCCAGGCACAGCCAACCGAAGGTCTGGGTCAGCGACACCACGGGAGCGGCGAGAAAAGCCCGGGCCGGGGGATAACAGGCCGGCAGACCCGCATCAATGGGGTTGCCGCTTGGATTTGATATGCGCCACGGCCGACGCTCCGCGGCCACGCGTCCCAGCAGTCCGCAGTCCACCTGTGGCTGGCTGGCAGCAGCGGCGGAAACATCCACACCGCTACTGGCATAGATTACGGAACTGTCACTGCCCGAGACGGCCAACACCGAGTACTTGGCGCCCAACAGGTTGCGTGCGCCCCGGCAGACCTTTTCGAACAACACACGCGGCACTCGCTCGGAAGCGAGCTGCACATTCAGCTCAGTGAGCGCCGCGAAGCGCGCATTCGCCACCTGCAGCTGATTGGCTTTCTGGGCGAGCTTGTTGGTGATGAGCTGCAGGTGCTCCCGATCGAAGCCGGGATCGACCAGCTGTGCCTGGACGTCGGCGTTTCCGGCAAGAACTTCAGAAACGGCCCGAACGATGCCCTGCGCGCCGCTGGACCGCACGATGACGCGGGAGACGCGGCAGGCTTCAGCAAGGTTGCGCGCCTCGGTCTCATGGTAGTGCGCCGTGTAGAAGATGACAGCGACATTGTGCAGTTTGCCATCCGCGCGCAGACGGCGAACAAACTCGAAGCCATCCATGGAGGGCATCAGGATGTCCGAGATGACGAGATCGGGATTCTCAGCGCGGGCCGCGTCCAGGCCATCGAGGCCGTCATGGGCCTCGATCATCCGGTGACCCTCGTGACCCAACAAGGTCACGACGAGCTTCCGATTGCTCGCGTTGTCGTCAACTACGAGTATTTTCGCCATGCGACACTTCGCTGCCCGGAAACTCGGGATCCTCCGGCAGCGTGAAAAAGAAAGTGGCGCCCTCCCCGACCTGGGCATCGGCCCAGACGCGACCACCGTGGCGCGCAACGATGCGGCGCACCTTGGCGAGCCCCATCCCGATTCCGCGGAACGCATCCGCCGCGTGCATGCGCTGGAAGGGGCTGAACAACTTGCTTGCATACCCGAGGTCGAAACCCACACCATTGTCCCGTACAAACAGGATGAGCTCGTGCGGCCGCTCCACGTGAGTGCCGATCTCGATCACGGCCGGGTCCCGGGGGCGCGTGTATTTGACGGCGTTCGACACCAGGTTGACGAACACCTGGCGCAGCAGATTCTCATCGCCACGGACGGTGGGCAGCCGGGTTCTCTGCCACTGAATGCTGCGGCCGCTGGTCCACGGGCGCACCAGCTCGAGCGTCTCGCTCAATACATCCTCCAGATCCACTTCCGAGATGACCAACTCGGTGCTGTTCACCCTGGAATATTCCACCAGGGCACCGATCTGGTCGCTCATGGTGCGCGCGGCCCCGATGATGCACTCCAGGTGCTCGCGGCTCTCGCGATCCAGGACCGCGCCCGTAGAGGTCAGCAGCAACTGCGCGAAGCCGTCGATGTGCGTCAACGGCGTGCGCAGATCGTGCGCGATCGAATAGCTGAGCGAGTCGATCTCGCGGCTGGCCGCTTGCAAGGCTTCCTGCAGCCGGCCGTTGCGCGCCTCCAGCCGGCGCACCAGGGCCGCGTGCGGCTGCTCGCTTGTGTCAGTGTCGCTCACGTCCCGATTGTATGGGAGTCAGCATGATGTTGGTGTAGTGTTGTTGCGGTGCACGCTATGACACACGTCTCAATTGGCGCGAATTATGGTGTGTCGAGCTGTGATTCCCCGCTGCACCGGCATCTCAAAATGGTAGCTTTCAATCCGCTTTGCGCAATTGGCAGGACTGCAGGCGTGCCGGTGCGATTGTTGTTTGTCGAAGACGTGGAGACGGATGCCGAGCTCGCAGTGCAGCGTCTGCATCTGCCCGGCACCCGCACCGCACGGCCCTGCACGTGGGCCGGGGAAGGCGGCGAGCTGATGAGCTCGCTCGTGTTCGCCATCGCCGCGAACGCCGAGGATGACTCGAGCGTGACGGGGCGCGCTCGCCCCTGCAACTGTGTAACATACCCCGCGACGACCTTAGCCTGAGGCGGGAGCACGCGCGATGAGCGATGACAGCATGGAACGCAAGACACTGATCGGGTTTATTGCGTCCGTGGGCCTGCTCATCCTGCTGTCGGGTGTAGCGATCCTCGCCGTGCGCGGCTACGGCAACTCCAACAGATGGCTGTCGCATACGCACGAAGTGATCAGTGAGCTCGAGGGACTCACCGCCACGCTGGCCCAGACCGACGCCGCCCGGCGCGCCTACCTGTCCACCGGAAATGCGAGCTACCTCGAGGAGCGCGATGCGGCTCTGTCGCGCATGCAAAGCCACCTGCAATCGGCGAAGCACCTCACTGTCGACAATGCCACTCAACAGGCGCGGCTGCGGGATCTGGAGGGACGATTGGCGCAGCGCGCGGCACAGGTCGACGATCTGATCGTGTTGGCACAGACGCAGGGGCTGCCCGCAGCACAAAAGGCCGCCAGCGTCGAGGAGATACACCAGGCCACTCGAGCCGCGAGCGCGAAGATCGACGAATTGGAGAGCGACGAGAACAGGCTCCTCACTTCACGCCGGGGTGCCGATGAGCGTTGGGCGTCCGGACTCATCATCATATTCATCACGCTGTTGGCGACTGTGACCTCGGTGCTGACCTGGCTGTGCCTGCGGGTGCGAACGGAAATGCGCCAGCGCTCCCGGCAGGCTGCGGCGCTCAACCGCGCCAACAGCAACCTGGAGTCCGCCAACCGCGAGCTGGAGAGTTTCAGCTACTCGGTGTCGCACGATCTGCGCTCGCCGCTGCGCGCCATCGATGGCTACTCGCTGATGTTGGAGGAAGACTACGGCCAGCAGCTGGACGAGACCGCACGCCGCTACATCCATACGATCCGCGGCGGCAGCCAGCGGATGGCCGCGCTCATCGATGACCTGTTGACCTTCTCGCGGTTGAGTCGCCAGAGCCTGAATCGACAGACCGTGGACATGACCACGCTGGCGCGGCGCGCTGCAGCCGAGGTGCTCGAGAGCCAGCCCGGGCCGAAGCCGGCCATCAACATCCCGGAGCTGCCCACCGTCCCCGGCGATCCGGCCCTGCTGCGCCAGGTCTGGACCAACCTCATCGGCAACGCCGTCAAATACAGCTCGAAATCCGCAGCTCCCGAGGTCCAGATCCGGGCGGCGGCCGAGGGGCGCCAGGTGCGCTACGAAGTCCAGGACAACGGTGTCGGTTTCGACATGAAGTACGCCGACAGGCTGTTCGGTGTGTTTCAGCGGCTGCACAGCATCGAGGAATATCCAGGGACCGGAGTTGGGCTCGCAATCGTCCAACGTATCATCACCCGCCACGAAGGCGCGGTCACCGCCAAAGGAGAACGCGGTAAGGGAGCCACATTCGGATTCACACTCCCGACGGAGTGTCTGAACATGGGCGACGGCTCCTGACAAGCACGATGGAACGCGAGCGCCGGTGACCGCGTTTCTATCGATATGAACGACACACGCACGCCTGGCGCGACCGCCAACCCAGCCCCGCTTCGGTTTGAGCCTCACTACGAGGCGCCGGAAAAGGACGAAGCGCAGACGACGGCCGACATGAACGAGACCTTTCGCAAGATCCAACAGAAGGTGTTCGAGGACACCGGTCACGCCTACCGGGGTGTGCATGCGAAGAGCCATGGGATATTGCGCGGGGAACTGCATGTCGCCCCGAATCTTTCGCCGCTGCTCGCGCAGGGTATCTTTGCAAGATGCCGTACTTATCCCGTGGTCATGCGGCTCTCGACGGTCCCGGGCGACATTCTCGATGATGCGATTTCCACCCCCCGCGCGGTGGCACTGAAGATTATCGGCGTCGAGGGGGCCCGGCTGCCCAGCTCTGAAAATGACGTTACACAGGATTTCATCCTCATCAATGGGCCGGCCTTTGGCACTCCTACGGCCCATGCCTTCGCAAAGAACCTGAAGTTGGTGGCGGCGACGACGGACAAGGCGCCGGGACTGAAGAAAGTCATCTCTGCCGTATTCCGCGGTGCGGAAAAGCTGTCTGAGGCACTTGGACACGAGAGCTCGACGCTGCTGAGCCTCGGGGGCCATCCGGAAACGCATCCACTGGGCGATACGTACTACAGCCAGACGCCCTTCCTCTACGGGGACTATGCGGTAAAGTTCTCGCTGGCACCCGTATCACCGCGACTCATTGCGCTCAGGAAAGCTCCAGTTGACTTGAAAGGCAAACCCAACGGACTGCGGGATGCCCTGCTCACTCACTTCGCAACGAGCGGGGGTGACTGGGAGCTGCGCGTGCAGTTCTGCACGGATTTGCAGACCATGCCCATCGAGGATGCCTCCAAAGTGTGGTCCGAGGAGGTGAGTCCGTTTATTGCGGTCGCGCGGGTTCGCGTTGATCCGCAGACGGCCTGGAGCACCGAACGCTCGGCTGCAGTCGATGACGGAATGGCTTTCAACCCCTGGCACGGCCTCGCGGCACATCGGCCCCTGGGGTCGGTGAATCGCGTTCGCAAGGTTGTCTATGAGACCGCGGCCCGGTTTCGCGCCGAGCGCGATCGAGTCAGCCTCGTGGAGCCACGTACCCTCGACAACTTCCCGAAGTAGGTGTTCCAAGGCTGGTACACGGCATTTTTTAGCAAGAAAAGCCCATTTCCACGGGTTACATACAGCGAACCCGGGCGCATACTGTGCTCGTCGGCGATGAGTTGTGTGCTGGAACAAAGTCCGTTTCATGAGGGGGAGACCATGCTCAAAGTGCGTTTGATCATTGCCGCGGCGTCATTGCTGGTGGCCGGGGGCGCGTACGCGCAAAGCAACGAGATCGCCACGGGCAACATGCATTTTGATGCCAAGGACATGGATACCAACGGGGATCACATGATCACCCGCGAGGAGATGATCGCGTACGCCGAGAAGTCGTGGGACACGATGGCTCAGGGCAAGGACACCATTCCCATCACCGCCGCTGCCAAGGACTTCGCCTCCGGTGGCGTCAACTTCAAGGCGCGGGCAATTGACACGGATCACGACGGCTCGATCTCCAAGGCGGAATTCGTGGCCTATGCCGGCAAGAAATTCGACACCATGAAAAAGACCGACAACATGGTTTCCGTTGCCGACATGGCTCACGCCATCGCCCGGGGCAACACAATGTCCCCGCACACCAGCGACGGAAAAGCGAAAGAGCCGGCGAAATAGTTGCACTGAGGGGGATTCGGCGGAACATGGATGTCGACGCTGGCGGCGCCGTGGGCGTCATTTTCAACAAGCAGCAACACCTGGTGTCGCGCCCGTCAGGGGAGCCGACACCCGATAACTTTCGACTGGTGGAAGCCCGGGTTCCCGAGCTCGGCGTCGGGCAGGTCCTGGTCCGCCACCAGTACCTGAGTCTCGACCCCTACATGCGCGGCCGCATGAATGAGAGCAGAAGCTACGCCGCTCCACAACCTCTCGACCAGGTCATGATCGGCGGCACCGCTGGCGAGGTCGTCGCCTCGCGCAGCGAGCGCTTCAAAGTCGGAGACCCGGTGCTGTGCATGGGCGGCTGGCAGCAATTCCACGTCGTGGATGCATCGGTGCCCGGCGCACTGCGCAAAGTTGATACCACCCATGTCAGCTTGTCCGCCTATCTCGGACCTGCGGGAATGCCAGGCATCACCGCCTGGTACGGGATCGTGCGAATCATCAATCCCAAACCCGGCGAGACGGTTGTTGTCAGCTCCGCCGGTGGCGCCGTTGGCAGTGTGGCCGGACAACTTGCGAAAATCCGCGGCGCGCGCGCCGTGGGAGTCGCCGGCGGTGAAGACAAGTGCAGGTACGTGGTGGACGAATTGGGATTCGACGCCTGCATCGACTACCGGAAACACCCGGATGTGCGCTCGCTCTCAGCCGCTCTCAAACAAGCCTGTCCCGACGGCATTGATGGTTATTTCGAGAATGTCGGCGGAATGATCCTCGACGCGGTGCTGCTCCGGGCTAACGCATTCTCGCGCATTGCCCTGTGCGGGATGATTGCAGGCTACAACGGCACGCCCATTCCCCTCGCGAATCCCCACTTGATTCTGACCAACCGAATGAAGGTCGAAGGATTCATTGTCAGCGAGCACATGGACATCTGGGCGGAAGCCATTGCGGAGCTGGCTTCACTGGTCGCCGCGGGGCGGCTGAAGTATCGCGAAAGCGTCGTACAGGGAATCGAAGCGGCGCCCGAAGCGTTCATCGGGTTGCTCGAGGGTCGCAACTTCGGCAAACAACTGGTTAAGTTGTACTGAGTGTCAGCTCGCGCGCCGCGGTCAGCGACGGATGATCCGTGTCGACGGTCGCGGCCAGGTGCTCGACCGCCGTTTGTGCGGCCTGCTTCGCCTGCGCCACATCCCCCTGGCCGACATATATGCGCGCCAAGAGCAATGACGCCTGGCCAACCCGGCTGGAGTACGGCACACCGCCCTGCAGCTGCTTCGCAAGCGTCACCGCGCGGCGAGCATCCTCCAACGCTGCGGACAATGAATTCTCGGCCAACCCGAGCTCACCCCTGATCATGGACGCAGTCAGGATCATCGGCGGCATCTTCGCGTTGGCGAACACAATGTCCAACTCTTTGCGCGCCACTGCGAACTGACGCCTCGAAATCGCAACCTTCGCGCGCATCATGTGCAGCGTCGCGCGCGCGGGAAAGCCTTCCGGAACATTTGGATTGATATTCGCAGCGGTCTTGTCGAGATACTCGTCAGCCACCGCGAGATTCCCGCGCTCGCGCTCAACCGATGCGACGCCCAACAGGCAGAACTGCTCCATCGCCGCAATTGTGCCGTCCGGCGCCTTCTGCAGGCAAACATCGTAAGCGTCACGCGCGGCCTGGTAGCGCCCGAGAGCTTCGAACGCACGTGCTCGATTGGCGAGTAAATACTGGGGTGGTCGTGAGCCCGGATTCTTCTGCTCCACAATCTGAAGTGTCTGCTCGTAGAGCTCCAGCGCCTTGCGCGGCTCCCCGGCACCCATGCTGACAATGGCCCAGTTGTTTCGAACGGAAATCGCGTCCGGACTGCGCTCGCGGCCCGCACGCGCGTACTGTTCAATCGAGCGGCTGAAATACTGCTCGGCAGCGTCATTCTCGCCGCTGAGCTGGTACGCGAACCCGATGCTGCCGAGATACAGGCCCTCCTGCGACGGCAACGGATTTTTCACCTGGTGCAGTCGTTCGAGCGCGAGCTTGCTGTACTCGAGCGCCTTGGTAGCGTCGCTGCCGTCCTGGTAGATGTAGGACAGGAAGAGCAGGCAGCCGGACGCCTGCTCCGGCCGGATCGCCGGGTCGGCCAGCGCTGCATTGAGCATATCGACAGCCGCCTCGATGTTGCCCTCGCCAGCCAGGGTCATCGCATGCCCGCAAGTCAATTCCAGGCGCAACTCAGGATCCGCTGACCTTTGCAAAGACTGCAACGCACTACCGTACATCGGCTCTGCAAGCTTGTCTTTCCCGACAGTATGATAGTAATCGCCCAGCACCGCCAGAATCGCGGCCCGGTGCTCGGGATTCTGCGAATACTCGGACGCCAGCAGCGACCCGCTCCTCGCCATCATGTCGCTGACAGTCACGGGCGCATCCGACCCGCCTGACTCCGTAACCAACATTTTCACGAATTCGCTCACAGCCGCACTGCGCGCCGAGAGCGCCAGCGCCCGATCACGCTCGGCTTCCGCACTCCGTGCCTCAACGAGCGCGATGCTGGCCGTTGCCACGAGAATGAGCGCGGCTGCTGTACCCACTGCCACGGGAAGTTTGTGCCGACCAACAAACTTGCTAAAGCGGTACCAGGTTGCATCCGCTCGCGCCGTAACCGCCTCACCACGCAGATAGTGTTCGATGTCACGCGACAGAGCATCGACCGTGAGATACCGCTCAGCCGGCACCTTCTTGAGCGCTTTCAGGGTGATCGTGTCCAGATCGCCACTCAATGCGCGGGAGAGGCCTTTCTGCGTGGTGCCGCGCGCCGCGGCGGCGGCGGCAGTTGCCACCGTGCTGGGCCGCGGTGGATCGGCACTGAGAATCGCGTCCTCCAACGCACCGCGACTGCTCCGCTTCAAACGATAAGGACGCTCGCCAGTCAGCAACTCAAACAGCAATACGCCCAAAGAGTAGATATCGGAAGCGGTTGACACAGGCTTGCCGGCAATCTGCTCCGGCGAGGCATACTCCGGCGTGAGCGCAATACCGCCCATCTGGGTCAGTCCGCTCTCATGCGCCGCATCGTCCGGAATCAACTTCGCAATGCCGAAATCGAGCAACATCGCCTGCCCCTCAGGGGTGACAATGATGTTGGACGGTTTCAGGTCTCTGTGAATCACGAGATTGCCGTGCGCGTACTGAACGGCGCGCAGCGCCTGCAGGTACAATTCCAACCGACTCCGGATGCTCGAGTGAAGCTCGTCGCAGTACTGGGTCAATGGCACACCGCTGACGTATTCCAGCGCGAGAAACGGCTGCCCTGACCCGGTCACACCCGCATCATCCAACCGCGCTATGTTGGGATGCGACAGCTCGCCGAGGATCTCGCGCTCCCGGTTGAAGCGTTCTATCAGTTGCTGGCTGTGGGGCCCTGCATGGGGCAGCTTGAGAGCCAGTGGGCGCTTGATCGCGCCATCGCTGCGACGTGCCCGCCAGACCGCACCCATACCACCGCGACCGATCTCCTCCTCGACGATGTATGGGCCGATGACGGTGCCCGGCGCGATTCCCGCGACGGCGGGACGTGCTGCCGCTTCCAGATCGCCGACCTTGGGCAGCGTGAACAGAAAATCACCGGTCTCGGCGGCAGCATGTTGCCTGAGCAGCTCGCGCAACTGGTTCCGATGGATCGCATCCGTGGGTGGCAGCGAATCGAGCCACCGCTCGAGTCCGTTGCTGGGCACCTCCAAGGCTTCATCGAGGAGACGCGACAGCGTGGCCCACTGCACCGGATCGACTTCCATGGCGCTACTTCCTGAGAGCGGCGTACAACAACAGCCGTGCCTTCTCCCAGTCCCTGCGAATGGTTCGCGTCGTCACGCCGCGCGATTCGGCGATCTGCTCAACAGTGAAGCCGGCGAAATAGCGCATCTCGACCACTTCGACCAGCCTGGGATCCAGGACCGCGAGCTCTTGCAACGCCTCGTCCACCTGCATGATTTGTTCTTCATTCACCGCTGTGGAATCCCGAATATCGGTTCCCAGGGTGACCCGCAACTCGTCGCCCCCACGCCGTTTTGCCAGGCGCTGACGAACGAAGTCAACGACGATTGAGCGCATGACACGCGCCGCATAGCCCAGAAAGTGCGAGCGATCCCGGGTCTGCAGCTGCCCTACTCTCACCAGGCGCAGGTAGCACTCGTGTACGAGTGTGGTCGTGTCCAGTGAAGTAACGCGGTTCGACCGGTGAAGACGCTGGTGTGCCATCTCATGCAATTCGCGGTACGTGAGGGTGAAAACCTCATCAATCGCGCCCGCATCCCCTGCTCGCATGGCTTCTAGTAGTTGTGTGAGCTCCGCCATAGGAGGATCTTGAAGGGGGAACGCGCCACCGGCAACCGAAACGCCACATTCGCTCAAGTCGGTGTCCCCTTTTGGTGCGCCGGTGTTCCCGCCCCGCCGGATCGGGGCCGAGGTCAAAGGCTTCGGGCTATTTTGATATCAATAGGTTACGGGCGACTTCAAAAGTCGCCTCACCTATCAGACATCTGTTATGAGGTCCGAAACTGTCGCACCGTTGCCGGTTTAATGCGGGCCGGCCGCGGCGCCCATCGTAGCGGCCACCAGGCCGAACAGAATGCCGACGCCGATCGTGCAGGCGACCACCGAAGCGGCATAGCCGCCCGCGTTGACCTGCCTCCCGCCCATCATGGCCGGCAATCCGAGATACAACACATAGATCCCGTACAGGCCGGCGATCAACTGCAACAGGCTCCCCATGGGCAAAAACGTCAATGCGGTGCCCAACCAGGCGGGCGTGAGGGAATAGGCTGCCGTTTTCAACGCCTGTCTTCTATCCGGCCGCCCCCCGAACGCAGCAGCCAACATGTTGATGACCAGGCCAACGAGGTACAACCCGAGGAGCCCCATAACAAAGGTGAGCAGCGACGAGAACAGCCCACTTGCAAACGACGTTCGAATCGTACCGCCGGATGGCAGGTTCACCCCGACGACTGACATCCGAAAGAATGACATTACGGAAGCGAATGCCGCCATCGGCATCACGTAGCCGCTGTAGAGCCTGCTTACAGAAGTAGGCTCGGCCTGAATGACGACCCACTCCGCTTTCGGGGTGAGAACAATGTTTTTGATGCGCTCGACGAGACCCGGGAGTACCTGAGAGGTCGTGTAGGTCGAGGCAGTGCCGGCACCCGACACAGACGCTGTGGCAAGACCAAAGTCTCTAACACTTGCACCCGATTGGGTCGCTGAACCGCAATTCCCGCAAACACGGGGCTGTGTCGAAAGGGATTGACCGCATTGGGGGCAATTCATGGCGCGAATCTCCGGAAGGCTACGGTGTTTAAAACCGCAAATGCCGCCGAAACCCGCCACGCGTGTGCGTATCGATCGCCCATCAATGGGCGGCTATTCAGGCCCCAACCGCGCCTCCACTTCGGCCCACAGCGCCGCATACACCAACCCCACCGCACTTCGCGGCGAGAATGCCGGCAGCGGCGCCCGGCGCTGCGTCATCCGTTCAATCTCACTCGAGTACGGCACTTCCGTCGCCAGCATGGTGGGGAACTGCTCGCGGGTGCTGGCAATGACTTCGGCATGCAGTGACTTGCGCCGGTCCACCATTGAAAAGAACGGCAACAGCCGCAAATCCGTCCAACCTTCACCCGTAACAAACTCCTGCAACTGCACGAGCATGCGGACTGACAACGGTGTTGGTAACAGCGGCACGACCACCAGGTCCGCCGCACGCAGTACGTTTTCCGACAACAGCGAGATGCCGGGCGGGCAATCGAGCAGCAGCACACTGTACTGCTCACCGAGCGGCCGGCTCATCCGCAGCAACCGCTCGGTAGGTCTCCTGCGCTCACTCAAATGCACATCGAAATTCCGATACGAGAAATCGGCCGGCAGCACATCGAGCTTTGCATACTCTGTGGGCACGATCAGCTCGGGCAACTCGCGCTTGCCCGCCAGCAGTTTCTTCACCGACGCCCGCTCGTTGGGCTCGCATTTCAACGTGTAGGTGGCGGCGCCCTGGGGATCCAGATCCCACAACACCGTGGTACGTCCGCCCGCGGCGGACAGATAGGCGAGGTTGACAGCGGTGGTCGTCTTACCGACCCCCCCTTTGATATTCGTTACGGCGATGATCTTCAAATTATACTAGCGCCATGCCGCCCGCTCGAGAGCGCGGGCAATGGTCTATTTTACTTGGTCTATTTTACCAGGGAACGAGGAATTGAACGCTACAACGACTACACCGCCAGTCACCCTGCAGCGCTCCGGCCTGACACTCGTGCTGTGCTTCTGCGCAGCCATCATCGAGGGGATCGATCTGCAGTCCATGGGAATTGCGGCTGCAGGGATTGCGTCTGAGTTTCATTTGACGAAGGAAGCCTTGGGCTCGGTGCTGACGGCCAGTCCCCTGGGACTGTTTTTTGGCGCCTTCCTGGGCGGACGCAGCGCGGATCTCTGGGGCCGCCGCAACGCCCTGATTCTGTCGATCGTGGTGTTCGGCGTCTTCCAGCTGGCCACGCCCTGGGCGCCCGGTTACTCCGGCCTGGCCGCGATCCGCTTTCTGTGCGGCGTGGGACTGGGTGGCGCGCTTCCCAATCTGATCGCGCTCACCGCGGAAGCCTCCGGTGGCCGCAACAACATCCTCAACGTGGTGATCACCGCTGCCGGCATGCCAACCGGCGGCGCGGTGGCCGCTTTGATCGGATTCTCAGCGGGCCCCACGGGCGATTGGCGCACCATCTTCTACGTCGGCGGAATCGCCCCGCTGCTGCTGGCGCCGGTCATGGCGCTGCTGTTGCCCGAATCGAGCTTGTTTCAAAAGGCCCGCGCAACCGCGTCGGGCGCGCGTGAGAAGCTGAGCATCTTCTACACGTTGTTTGATCGGGCGCGCGTGCGGCAGACACTGTTGTTGTGGATTGCGTTCTTTTTTTCCGCGCTCATGCTGCATCTGCTGCTGAACTGGCTGCCCAGCCTGATGGTGGCCAAAGGGTTCAGCAAGCCGCAGGCCTTTCTGATTCAGATCATTTTCAATGTCAGCTCGGCGGTGGGCTCGGTGGCAGTGGGTTGGCTCATGCAGCACCGGCCCTACCGCGGGCTGCTGTTCGCGTGCTATGCAGGCCTCGCTGCGGCGCTGTTCGTCATTGCCTCGCTGGGCCACGATCTGGTGTTGGTTGCGGCGACGTGCGCGGTCCTGGGGACGTGCCTCATCGGTGCCCAGTTCGTGCTTTACGGCCTCGCCCCCAGCTATTATCAGACCATCACCCGGGGAACCGGGACGGGCGCCTCCGTAGCCGTCAGCAGGCTGGGCTCGGCGGTAGGACCCTACCTTGCCGGCCAGTTGTTGGGCGCGGGCGCGACCGCGACGCAGGTGTTGCAAAGCCTCCTGCCAATGACGGCCGCAGCCGCAATTGCGGCGCTGTTGCTGATGTTTCTGCCACGGTCAGATGACCTGGCATCCTGAAGGGGAACCGTCGATGTGGAAGCTGTTGGTTTTTGGTGCGCTCACACTGATCCTGTCGACACCGGGCCGCAGCGCGTCGATCCTGTTCGTCGGTAACAGCTTCACCTACGCAGAGCTATCGCCCGTCAAGCACTACCAGCCCGAGACGGTCACTGACCTGAACCACGAAGACATCGGCGGCGTGCCGGCCTTGTTCAAGGAATTCACGGTCGAGACCCACCTCGACTATGACGTGAGCCTGGAGACCTCCCCCGGAAAGAACTTCGACTTCCACCTGCAGCAGAAGTCGCCGCTGCTGGATCGCTCCTGGGATCACGTGCTTTTGCAGGGATACAGCACGCTGGACGAGCATCATCCCGGCGACCCTGCGGTGCTGATCGATTATGCGGGTCGCCTCGCCCAAATGTTCCAGGCGAAGAATCCACACGTGGATATTCGGCTGGTATCGACGTGGTCACGCGCTGACCAAACGTATCTTCGGAAGGGCCATTGGTACGGCAAACCGATCGACGTGATGGCTAAGGACATACGGACGGCGTACGACCAGGCCGCCAGGACCTCCCCCGCAATCCATTCCGTTATCCCCGTTGGACAAGCGTGGAATCGCGCGATTGCCTCCCAGATAGCCGCTCCTAATCCGTACGAGGCGGCGCCAAAGGGAAAGATCGACCTGTGGGCGACTGACCATTACCATGGCAGTACGTACGGCTATTATCTCGAGGCGCTGGTGATCTACGGAAACGTCACGGGACGGGATCCGCGGACGCTGGGCTCTCATGAACAGGCGGCTGTCACTCTGGGCATTGAGCCGCCCCTGGCGAGCGAACTGCAGCAGATTGCCGCTGAGACACTCGCCACAGAGAAGTAAAACAACCGCAGGATACTGTCCCACATGCCCAAGCTCGCCTCGCTGTTCGGTCTGCTGCTGCTGACCGGACTCGTCCCACCGGCCCTGGCCGGGAAGACGCAGAACGTGGTTTTGATCGTCAGCGATGGATTGCGATGGCAGGAAGTGTTTCAGGGAGCCGATCCGCTGTTGCTGGACGCCAAGACGGGCGGCAACTGGGTCGAAGAGCCGGAGTTGAAGAGTCGCTACTGGCGTGCAACACCCCAGGAGCGCCGGCAACTATTGTTCCCCTTCATCTGGGGCACGGTTGCGAAACGAGGTCAGATATTTGGCAACCGGACGCAGGGAAGCGACGCCCACGTGACCAACGGCCAGGCGTTCTCCTATCCCGGTTACAACGAGATGTCGGTGGGCTTTCCCAACCCTGCCATCACCAGCAACGAGTTTGGCCCCAATCCCAACGTCAGCGTGTTTGAGTGGCTGAACGGGTCGCCCGATCTCGCCGGTCACGTCGCGATCTACGGGACGTGGCACAACTACTACGACATCTTCAATCAGAATCGCAGCCACCTCGTTGTGCAGGCCGGTTGGACTGCGCCGCCGAAGACCGGCGACGCATCGAAGGATGCTTTGTTGGCGAAGCTCTTCGATACCACGACCCGATTCGACGAAGAGGACGTGGGGAACTCATTCCTGCAGGTTGAGTTGCTGGACTACGTACGCACCCACAAACCCAAGGTGCTGTTTGTCGGTTACGGTGAAACCGACAACTGGGCGCACCAGGGGCGCTACGACCTGGTGCTGGAGAGTGCTCATCGCACCGATGCTTTCGTGAAAGAGTTGTGGGACACGATGCAGGCGATGCCGCAGTACCGCGGCACGACGACGTTCATCATCACCGCGGATCACGGGCGCGGTAGCGGGCCCGTTGAGTGGAAAGAGCACGGGGTCGACGAAAAGGGCTCGGAGAATGTTTGGATCGCGGTGATGGGGCCGGATACGGCGCCGCTCGGTGAGCGGAAGAATGTTGAGCCGGTCACCCAGGCGCAAATCGCAGCCACCCTTGCTGCGTTGGTGGGCAAGGATTACGTGAAGGATGTGCCCAAGGCCGCGCGACCCATCAAGGATGTGTTGGCGAAGGGGCCATGAAGGTGACGGCTCGTGACATCGCAAGGCGTGCGACATGAGGCCGCAGGGCTCGTCGGCTGAGGGGCTTCTTGCGCTTCGCGGGCGACCGCCTTCTGCCGACGCCGCGACGGCGGAAGTTGTCGCGTACGACCTCTATGGTTTGACCACCCGCGCCACAGCCCTCGACGGCGAGCGCGATCGCAACTTCCGCCTCGACACCTCCGACGGTCGTCGTCTCGTACTGAAGTTCATCGACCACGAAGTCGACGACGTGGTGGTTGACGGCCAATCCGCCGCACTCACCCATATCGCCGAGCAAAACGCGCTGCTGCCTGTGCCGCGTGTCGTGCGCACCCTGGGTGGGGAATTGATTGGGGTGGTACAAATGGCCGGCGGTGGCGGTGACGACACCGCTGTGTCGTGCCGCGCACGGTTGGTGACGTATCTGCCGGGGCGGTTGTTGCAGGACGTGCCCCCGGTGGGTGACTCGGGCACATCGGCGCGCGGCCCTGGCGCGGCAGCAATTGCCGGTGGTGTTGCCGGCATGCGCCCCGGCTTGTTGCGCTCTGTGGGCAATCACATTGCCCAACTGGACCGCGCGCTCGTGGGCTTCTTCCACCCTGCCCTTGCGCAACCTATTGCGTGGGACGTGCGAAACGCACCCGCGCTGTTGCCGGTGCTTGCACAAGTACAGCCGCCGGACTTGCGGCGCGCGCTCAACACCGCGCTCGACCCAATCCAACAACTACTGCAGAAAATGCGCGGCCTGCGATCGCAAGCCATTCACGGCGATTGTCACGGGCGAAATCTGCTCGTCAACGATAGCGGCGACGCCTGCGTTGGGATCATCGATCTCGGCGACATGATCCACGCACCCTTGGTGCTGGAGATCGCTGTCACGATGGCGGAGCTCCTCACCGACGGCGTCGCCTCCTCGGACGAGTTGCCGGAACTACTGGCTGGTTACACGGCCGTGCAGCCCCTCGAACGGGCTGATGTGGAGGTGTTGTACGACTTGATGGCGGCGCGTATTGCGGTTGGGGTGTTGATTCAGACGTGGCGGGACCAGAACGCCTCGCGCGCTGAGGCCCGCACGGAGCCAGCCACGGGCGACGGACCGCACACAGCGGCGGGTCTAACCTCGCGCGCGCCAGGGGCGTGGCCGGGAGCGGGAGGGGTGCCACACTCGAGCACGCCCGCACGCGGCGCCGCCAGACTGACCGACACTTCCGCCGCGGCCATCGACGCGGGCGCTCTGGCCAACGCATCCACCGCGGCCCTCGACGCGCTTGCCTCGCGCGGCAAAGGCCCGCTGACCCAGCAATGGCTGGAAGCAGCCGGCATCGCTTCCGTCAGCGCATCCCGCGGGCACGCCGTATCAGCCGACCTCGTCCGCCGCCGC
>JAXDQF010000265.1:0-14068 GCA_034668025.1 Gammaproteobacteria bacterium
AATACCGCATCGATGGCGTTGATCGGGCCGCAGGGCACACCGATGCTTTCGAAGGCGGCAAGCCAATGCGCTGTCGGGCGGCTTCGAGTGACCGCACACAACCGCTCTACCAGAGTGGTTCGATTCAAGACTCGCTGCTGGTTGGTTGCGAAGCGCGGATCCGCCGCGAGATCCGCCAGTCCCATTTCGGCGCACATGCGGTTGTACTGCGAGTCGTTGCCTACTGCGATGATCATGAAGCCGTCAGCGGTTGGGAAATCCTGGTAGGGCACGACATTCGGGTGCGCGTTACCCATGCGCTGTGGCACGTTGCCGCTGACCAGGTAGTTCATGGCTTGATTCGCGAGGCAGGCGACCTGCACGTCCATGAGCGCCACGTCGATGTGTTGACCGACGCCTGTTCGCTCGCGGTGGGTGAGTGCCGCCAAAATCCCAATCGTTGCGTAAAGCCCCGTCAGCAAATCGGTGACGGCGACGCCGGATTTTTGAGGCCCGGCACCCGCCTCATTGGCTTCTCGCCCCGTAATGCTCATCAATCCGCCCATGGCTTGGATCAGGAAGTCGTACCCCGGTCGAGAAGCATAAGGGCCGGTTTGACCAAAGCCCGTGATCGAGCAATAAACCAACCGAGGATTGATTGCTTTGAGCGACTCATAGTCGAGCCCATAGGCTTTGAGTCCCTCAGCTTTGAAGTTCTCCAGGACGACGTCCGCCTTGCGCGCCAAGTCTCGCACGATCGCCTGGCCTTCGGGGGTCGTGAAATCCACGGTCACCGATTTCTTGTTGCGATTCGCGCACAGAAAATAAGCGGCGTCCGAGGTGTTTTCGCCCGTGGTGATGTCACGCAGGAAAGGCGGACCCCAACTGCGCGTGTCATCACCCGTTCGCGGACGCTCGATCTTGATGACTTCCGCGCCCAAGTCGGCGAGTAACTGTCCAGCCCAGGGACCGGCCAGAATCCGCGACAGATCGAGCACGGCGACGTGCGATAGCGATTGGTTCATAGATGTCTTTACGAAAGCACTGTAGTGCGCCAAAACTCGAGCCGTCCAATAGTTCTGGATCTCTTATCCGGATGATTTGAGACCTGATCCAATATTCAATTGCGGAATGGTCGGGGACAGTCCGTTGAACAGGCTCCAGACGACGACTCCAACGCAACTGAGCCACTGGTGAGCGCGGGATTCCCATCACCGCCGGCAACAGTGGGTTGAGTCCGAAAGATTGACCGAGCTGCCGTCGGCAAGTGTGATGGACAGATCGGATTGCAACAAGTCCGGGATGCTCAGCATTGCGCCTGCTCGATCATCCTGGATAGCTTGTCATGCTCGGCGCCGGCGCTGATCGCGATAACCAAAGCAAAACTATGGTCTGAAGAAGGCTTCGGCCGCGCCATCCGCGCCTTCCGTTCGCGCACACTTGCGCAGCGGAGGGGGTGGATTCATGCGCAGCAAGCTGTTCGTTCCGGGGTCGCGTCCCGAGCTCTTTGCGAAGGCGCTCGCCGGTGACGCGGACGCAATCTCCTTCGACGTCGAGGACTCGGTTCCTGAGGATGCGAAGGTCCGGGCCCGTGAGCAGATCGCGGATTTCCTGCGTTCAAGCACCTCCAGGGAATCGTTGAGAAACAAAATTATTATTGTGCGGGTCAATGCAGTGACCTCGCGCCACTTCGAGGGGGATCTCATTGCATTCGCGTGTCCGCAGGTCGCACTGCTGAACTTGCCGAAGGCTCAGAATGTGGCCGATATACAGATGGCTGCGGCGACTCTCGACCGGGTCGAAAGGGACATCGGGCTCGACCGGCCGATGCGCCTGCTCGTCAACATTGAAACACCTCGGGCCGTACGCCAGGCGTGTGAGCTTGCCGACGCGCATCCGCGCGTGGCCGGACTGCAACTCGGGCTCACCGATCTGTTCGAATCATTGCGGATCGATCGGCAGGATATGCATAGCGTGCATGCGGGTATGTTTGCCGTGCGCCTGGCGAGCGGCGAGAGTGGGCGTTTTACCTATGACAGTGCATTCCCGGACGTGGCCGATGAAGGTGGGTTTCGCCGCGAAGCCGAACTGGCGCGCCGGATGGGTTACATTGGCAAAAGCTGTGTACATCCAAAGCAAGTGGCCATTGCCAATGAGATTTTCCGGGTCGATGAGCTGCAGCTCGAGTCCGCGCGGCGCATCGTGGCGGCGGCGCGAGAGGCGGCCGCCGCGGGTAGAGGCGCGTTTCTACTCGATGGGCGCATGATCGATCTGCCAATCATCAAACGGGCTGAGGCCCTGCTGGCCGCAGCGAACGAAGCGGCCCCTCTCTCCCGATGAGTACGCTGCAGAGGGTACGCACAGTACTCATCGCTCTGCTGCTGTTGCTGGGGTGTGACATCGCTGCTGCGTTCACTGTTGGCAACGTCTCCTCAATCCGCACGGCGCAATTGCCTCCGGTTCCCAACGACGGTCAGCTGATCGGGCTCGCTGTTATCGACGGGCGGCCAGTGGTGATCCAGTCTGGGGGTGCATCGATTCTGAAAACGGACCGCAGTGGCTGGGGCCCTGCGGATTGGAGACAACCTGCTGCCAACCCGCTGATTCGCGGCGTCATCAGCGATGGCCAGCGAGCATTTGTTCTCATGGGTGGTGGCGAGCGCCGGGACGAGGTCAGTCGAGTTGCACGCCTGGAGTTCGATGGTGACGCGCTCAGACTGAGGACACTCTCACCGCTGCCCGTCACACTCACTTCCGCGCTTGGCACGACCCAGGGCACCGCGCTCTTCCTTGCTGGTATCGGATCGGACGGCGTCTCGCGGCTGCTCGAGCTTTCCTTATCCGCCGGGCCGGAATCGTGGAGCGCGCACGCGGGTTGGTCCGGCGGCGGCAGGCCCACGTCGCTCGTCATACAGAACTCGGCTGTCTATCTCACGGTGCGCAGCGGCGAACGCACAACAGACCGCATGCTGCGCTGGTCGAAAGGTGCAGGTTGGCGGGCAAGGGCTGACGCGCCCGGAACGATCGTCATTGGATCAGGTCGCGCAATCGGCCAGGCGCATGTGCTCTATCTCATCCACGACCCCGGCCCTGCCGCGAGCCTGTCGAGCTTTCACACGATCTCCGATGCGTGGGCGCAGCTTCCCTACAGTCGCACTGGCGACATCATCGGCACTGTGGCGTGGGGAAATGGCGTCCTGTTGGCACGTGAGTCCGACGGCCGTCTCGATCTCGAAACAGCCGATCTCCACCCGGGGCCCAGGCACCTCAGCAGTCTCGACTGGATCATCGTCATCGTTTACCTGGCCGCGATGCTGAGCGTGGGCTTCTATTTCTACGTGCGCGCCAAACGCGGCTCCACGGCGGATTTCTTTGTCGGCAGTCGCTCCATCCCATTCTGGGCAGCGGGTGTTAGTCTCTATGCGGCCAACGTCAGCTCCATCAGTTATCTGGCGATCCCCGCCAAGGCATTCGAGACGGACTGGCAATACATGACCGCCAAGCTGGTGACCGTGCTCGGGCTCGTGTTCGTCGCCATCTGGGTTGTACCGGCTCTACGGCGGCTCAACCTGGTATCCGCCTTCGATTACCTCGAGAGGCGCTTCAACCCGCCCATACGCATGCTCGCCAGTGCAACGTGCATAGCGATGAATGTGGGCGGCCGCATGAGCGTGGTGTTGTTTCTGCCGGCGCTTGCGATTGCCACCATAACGGGTGTTGATGTGGTATGGACCATCCTGATCATGGGCGTGTGTACCATCATCTACACGACGATGGGGGGTATGCGGGCCGTGGTCTGGACGGACTTCATTCAGGTCCTGGTGCTGATGAGTGGCGCGTTGTTCGCCATCGGCTTCGTCATTCACTCCCTCGGCGGCGCCGCCATTTACCGAACCGCGATAGCCTACGACAAGACGAGGCTGCTCAATTTCAGCTTCGACCTGACTCAGCCGACGGTCTGGGGTTTCATCCTGCTCATGCTCTGCGACACGGTGCTGACCTTCCCCAAGGATCAGGTGCTGATGCAGCGGACGCTCGCGACCTCGTCGGACAAGAACGCTGGCCGCTCGGTCTGGATTTTCGCGGCGGTACTGCTGCCGGCAGGACTTATCTTCTACATCATCGGTACGGTGCTGTTCGCGTATTACAAAGCGCATCCCGAGCGAATGGACCCGCTGTTGCCGATCGATGCTACGTTTCCCTCGTTCATTGCGACGGAGCTACCTGCTGGCGTGACCGGGCTCATTATCGTAGGACTGTTCGCGGCCGCGATGGGCTCGCTTTCCGGTATCATCAACAGCGTGGCGACGCTCCTATCGGTCGATTTCTACGAGAAGCTCGTGAGAAACCCGACGCAGCAAAGGAGCGTGCGTTTTGCGGAGTGGATGAGCGTGGCGATCGGTTTCGTCGGCATCGGATTGGCATTGCTATTGTCCTTCCGTGACATTCACTCGCTGCTCGACCTGACCATCGAACTGGCGGGACTTCTGGGAGGCGGCTTTGCCGGGGCCTATACCCTCGGCATGTTCACGCAGCGGGCCAACTCCGCGGGTGTTGCCATCGGTATGGTGACCGCCATTGTCGTGACTCTCGTCGCCTGGTCGAAGGGACTCGTGCATCCGTACTTTTATATCGTCATTTCAATCCTGGTTTCTATCGTGGCCGGGTATGCAGCCAGTCTGTTGTTTCCGGCACCGCGGCAGTCGCTCGAGGGCCTGACGGTGCGATTCGGCAGGGACCGCGGGCCTTTGAGAGCGGAGGAGAGTCCGCAATAGACACCCAGTTTCTGAAAACCTTCATTACGGTCGTCGATCAGGGATCGATGGCTGCGGCCGCGCGCGTACTGAATATCACCGCTGCCGCGATTGCGCAGCAGATACATACGCTGGAGCGCGAGTTAGGTGTGCCGCTCATCGTGCGCGTTGGCCGCACGGTACGCATGACGGAAGAGGGTGCGCGCATCCTGGACCGTGCACGCAATCTTGCTCGTGATTTCGCCGACCTGCGTAGCATCGCGAACGACAACACGATCGCCGGGGAGTTGCGCCTCGGCGCCTGCACGACGGCGCTCGTCGGAATCCTTCCGGAGGTTCTCGCACGGATGGTCGCGAAGTTCCCCAACATCAACGTCTACATCCGACCGGGGTATTCCGCGCAACTCTACGCTGCCGTGGAAAGCGGAGAGCTCGATGCGGCCTTCGTTCTGCAAGCGCCGTACGAGCTGCCGAAGACCTGCGATTGGCAGCTGTTGCGAGAGGAGCCCTTGATCGTGCTCGCTCCGAAACACCTGGGTCATCGTGATCCACACGATCTGCTGGCAAACGAGCCACTGATCCGCTACGACCGGACGCAATGGGGTGGGCGCCAGGCGGATGAATATCTGCGCAAGGTGGACATCACGCCTTGCGAGCGTTTCGAGCTCAATGCGCTCAACGCCATTGCGGTCATGGTCGATCGGGGGCTGGGTGTCTCCCTGGTACCGGATTGGGCGCCGCCCTGGCCGGAAGGCCTGGAGCTCGCGCGTTTACCGCTTCCCGAGCCTTCCGTGTCCCGGTGTATCGGGATCATCTGGTCGCGGGCCAGCGTGCGCATGCGGCTGGTCACAGTGTTGTTAAAAGAAAGCATGACAGGAGCCGACTAACCCAACAGAAACTCATGTCTGAACATAGTAGCGGGCGGTTCCTTTCCGGGCATCGAATTCATAGGCTCGTCGGCACGGTGCTATAAGAGGGGGGAAGCGTGAACAAGTCACTGTGCTCGACGTTTGGGTTGATCGTTCTAGGTGCCACATCCATGGCGGTATATGCGCAGCAGGAAAATGCTGAGCCAACTACCACTGCTGCGCAGCCGCGGGAAGCCAGTTCCTTGGACGACTTCCATGGACCGGAGGTCATCGTCACGGGCACGCGCGCTGCGAAGGCCGTCGACAAGATCCCGGGCGCCATCACGGTGATCGCTCCAGCTGAAGTGCAGCGGGAGCTGACACTAACCGAAGATGCTACGGCAATACTTGCGCGCTCCGTGCCCGGCTACTCCGAATCTTCTCAGGAACTGAACACGATCGGCGAAACGCTGCGCGGACGCGAGCCGTTGCGTTTGTTTGACGGCATTCCACAGAGCACACCTCTGCGCGACGGCGCCCGCAGCGGTACCTTCGCCGACATGGACACCATCGAACGCATCGAGGTAATCAACGGGCCGTCTGCCGCAGAAGGCATCGGTGCCGCCGGCGGTATCATCAACTACATCTCCAAACGGGTCACGGAACCAGGCACCAAAGTCAGTGTCACGACGAGGTTTGGCTCGCAGTTCAACAGCGATAGCAACATCTGGAAAGTCGGTCTGAATGTCGCTCACAAACAGGATGCGTTCGATCTGGTATTTGGGAGTGCGTTTGTCGATCGCGGCATCACCTATGACGGCGACGGACGCCGCATCGGCCTGAGTGCCTCCACCTCTTTGGCGGATTCCCGGCAGAAGAACGTCTTCCTGAAGGTTGGCACCGATTTCGGGGCGGACAATACGCAGCGCTTGCAGTTGTCGGGAAGCTGGTTCAAGTTGGGCACCGAGGGTAACTATCACTGGGTCGAAGGCAGCCGCGCCCTCGGCATCCCGGATACGGCCGAGCGGGGGCCGCCGCTCGGTACGGACGGCGTTTCCATCGCCGGCACTGAGTTCAACGAGTTCAAGCAGGCCGTGCTGTCCTATCGGAATGACGCCCTGTTGGGCGGCTCCTTTGGAGCTGACCTGTATTACGCGCACCAGGCGATGCGCTATCCCGGCGACAACAGCATAGATCGGCAGGACCCCCTCATCGCGCCAATCGGCGAGCTCGTCGACCAGTCAGAGATCGTGTCGCAGAAGAAAGGCGTGCGCACATCCTGGACGCGACCCGATGTGTTTGGTCTCACAGGGCTCGAACTGCATGTCGGCGTGGACGCCGTCCAGGACGAGACGCAGCAGCGCCTGGCACTCACGGATCGCATCTGGGTGCCGCCGATGGACTACAAGAGCCTGGGGCCTTATGCGCAGCTCTCGTACGATATCGGACCGGTGACGGTTAGCGGCGGGCTTCGGCACGAGGACGGCAGGGTCAAGGTGGACGACTACACCACGACCTGGTATCGAAACCGGGAGTTTGTGAAAGGCGGCACTCTGAAGTACAAGGATAACCTGACCAACGCGGGTGTGATCTGGCGCATTACCCAAGAGTGGTCGGTGTTCGGCTCGTACAGCGAAGGCTTCACATTGCCCAACGTGGGAATTCCCTTGCGAAACGTCAACACTCCTGGCCGGTCGGTGGAGGGCCTGCTGGATCTGCAGGCGATCATCTTCAAGAACAAGGAAGGCGGCTTCAACTGGCGTGGGCAGCGGGCAAGTGTCGGCGCATCGTACTACGAGTCGAAGTCGGACCTCGGCGCTTCGTTGGCCGTTGATCCTGTGACGAAAGACTTCGTGCTCAACCGCGCTCCGGTAAAGATCAATGGTGTGGATTTCACGGCGGACTATCGAGTGACGCCCGACTGGAAAATCACAGCGTTGTACGCGCACGTGGTTGGTAAGACAACCTCCCCGGGAAACCCGACCGGGCCATTGAACACCACGCTGGGTGTAATCAATATCAGCCCGGATAAGGTGAACGGTTCCATTGAATGGCGCTTCATGCCGAACGGCTCGGTGGTCGTCGGTGCCACTTCGCTCCTGGGCCGGAATATCAACGAGGGCAGCAGCGCTGCGGAGCACACGCATGGTTATACGACATACGATTTGACAGTAAACTACGATGCGCAGAAGTTTGGTGCGATCTCGCTTGGGATCGAGAACCTGACCAACAAGTTCTACTTCCTGTCGAGCTCGCAGGTCGACTACTACCGCAACTATTTCGCCGGCCGCGGCCGGTTGGTGTCACTGACGTATCGCTATGAGTTCTGAAGTCGCTGGCGGGTGTTCATGAATCAGCTTCCCGGTACGGTCCTGGTTGCGGGCTCGGCCAACGTTGATTTCGTGGCGCGCGCTTCGCATGTGCCCGGACCTGGAGAGACCGTACTGGGGCGCGATTTTGCGATCTTTCCCGGGGGGAAGGGCGCGAACCAGGCGGTAGCTTGTGCGCGCGCGGGCGGTGTAGCGACTCGAATGCTCCTGGCTCTCGGCGAGGACGTCTTCGCACCGTTGGTCGAGGAGTCCTTGCGTGGGGCTGGAGTGCATCTGCACATCGTGAGGGTTTCGCAATACTCTACCGGCGCGGCGTTCATTTGCGTGGCCGACAACGCGGAGAACGCGATTACCGTCGCCCCCGGTGCAAACTCGATGCTGCGCGCCGTGGATCTGCCGGATTTGCAAGGTGTGAAGTATTTGTTGCTGCAGCTCGAGACTCCCTTGGGGACGGTGATCGATATCGCGCGTGCGGCGAGCGCGATAGGTATTTTTGTCGTGCTGAACGCTGCGCCCGCGCAGCCCTTGCCTGATGAGTTGCTCGATCTCATCGACGTCTTGATTGTCAACGAGGATGAGCTGACGACGGTTGCGGGGCATGGCGGCTCGGTCGCACAGAGGCTGGAGTCAGTTGAGGTGCCTATCGCGATCGTCACTTTAGGGCCGCGCGGCTGCTGCGCGCGTGCGACGGGAGGATTTTTCCTGCAGCCCTCATTCACAGTAGCGCCCGTGGATACGACCGCGGCCGGCGACACCTTCTGCGGGGTTCTGGTCGCTGGCCTTCGTTCGCAGGCTACACTACAGCAAGCCTTGCGCAGAGCGACTGCTGCGGCGGCGCTCGCGACGACGCGAGTCGGGGCACAGTCGAGCATTCCGACGTACGACGAAGTGGAGGCTCTGTTGCGTTCGGAGCACGGCACACAAAGCAACAACGAGGCGCTCGCGGCGCAGTACGAACTGATTGCCTACTGCGGTCTCGAAAGCGCTAGTCTTACTCCTTCAAACTAGGCGCCAGCTGCGAATATACTCATGAGCTCCTCAGCGCTCCACACGACCACCGACTACAAATTCTCGCACGCGCTGACGGGACCCTATCTTCCGCCGCCCGGCAAAGTACCCGGTTGGCCTTTGACCGCCATCGGTCACTGGATGATCGATGTCAACGCGTCTGCCGAGAGCTGGATCCGCGGGCTGCGCGAATGGCGGCAGGAACACTTGATCCGCATCGGCTTCGACGATTCGATCTATCGACGCCCGGAGCTGCAATGGGCGCAGCGCAATTTTGTGCACGCCTTGCTGATGGTGGAAGATCGATTTTTCTACGACGCGAACGAATCCCGCTATGAGGTAGACCGGTATCTCGATGATCTCGAAACCCGCTTCGGCGGCATCGACAGCGTGCTCATCTGGTACGTCTATCCCAACATTGGCGTGGATGACCGCAATCAATTCGATCTGATACGCGACCTTCCCGGTGGCCTCGACGCGCTGCGCGGCGTGGTGACGGATTTTCATCGGCGTGGAGTCAAAGTCTTTCTGCCGACCACGCCATGGGATAACGGTACGAGCGCATGCGACAAGCCTCATTGGGTGCTCATGGCGGAGTTGGTCAAAGCGATCGGCGCGGACGGCATCAACGGCGATACATACAGCGGTTTGCCGCGCGCTTTCTTTGATGCATGCGACGCTGCGGGCCGTGCTGTGGTGCTGCAGCCTGAGACCACCGCCCAGGCAGGCGATCACATTCTCACTTGGAACGTGCAAAGCTGGACAAAAAAGATCCCGCAGGACGTCATTCCGGTCGTAGCGAAGCTCAAGTGGCTCGAGCCGCGTCACATCCTCACCATCGAAAATCGCTGGAGCCGCGATCGCAACAACGACCTGCAGCATGCGTTCTTCAACGGCATCGGTTACCACGCGTGGGAGAACGTCTGGGGCATCTGGAATCAACTCACGCCACGCGATGCCGAGACACTGAGGCGTGTGGCGATGATCCAGCGCCAATTCGCGGCGCTGCTCGTGAGCGCTGATTGGACTCCATACGAGAAGACATTGGAGGCGGGCGTGTTCGCGAGCCGTTTCCCCGGAAGGAGTTCGGCGCTATGGACGCTCGTGAATCGCAATGAATACGAAGTGGACGGAGATCAGATCGCGTTCGAGCACGTGCCCGGCACAACGTACTTCGATGTCTGGAACGGCCAGCGCATGGAGCCCCGTTTCGATACCGGCCGTGTGGTGTTGGCAATGCGCCTGGAAGGCCGCGGGTTTGGCGCTATCCTCGCCCTGGCTCCAGACTCGAAGGTCCAGGGTCTGGATCGTTTTCTCGAGCGCATGCAAGAGACCGCTCGCGCGCCGTTGCGATCGTTCTCAGCTGAGTGGAAATCGTTGCCTCAGGAAGTCGTGAGCATCGAGCTCACACGGCGGGTAGCGCAGGCGCCGGAAGGTATGGTCAGGATCCCCGCCGCGAAGTTCGATTTCGCGGTTCAGGGCATCGAGATCGAAGGTCAGACCTGGGAAGGTGTTGATGTTCAGTATCCCTGGGAGATGAGCCCGCGCAGAAGCCACCGGCACCGGATATCGATCGAGACCTTTTACATCGACCGACATCCGGTTACCAACGCGCAATACAAGGCATTCCTCGACGCGACCGCCTACCGCCCGCAGGACGACCACAATTTCTTACGGCACTGGCACGACGGCAGACCTCACGAAGGTTGGGACAACAAGCCGGTGATATGGGTATCCATCGAAGACGCACGCGCGTACGCGCAATGGGCGGGCAAGCGCCTGCCACACGAGTGGGAATGGCAGTACGCAGCGCAAGGCGACGATGGCCGCCGGTACCCTTGGGGCAATGAATGGAATCCGGAAGCGGTTCCGGAACCCGCTTGCGGCCGCGAGATGCCGGTGCCCGCTGACGTGAATAACCATCCTGCCGGCGCAAGTCCGTTCGGCGTCATGGACCTGGTTGGCCACGTTTGGCAATGGACGGATGAGTACATCGACGCTCATACGCGCGCAGCGATTCTACGAGGGGGCAGTGCATATCAACCCCAGACCTCGCACTGGTATTTCCCGCAAGCGTACCGCCTGGACCAGCACGGCAAGTACCTGCTAATGGCGCCCTGCAAGGACCGTTCGTCTGGAATTGGTTTCCGCTGCGTGATCGATGTCTGATGGCACGAGTAACTTCCGGCACGCAGCATCGCCCATCGTCCGCATTGCAGTTCGCTGCACCCGAGGATGTGCGTTTGGGAGGTGTGCTGGGTGAAGCCCTGGCCGCCAACCATCGCGGTCGGCTGTCACATTTCATCGTCAATGAGACCAGCCCGGCGATTGCCGTCTTCGATCCGGTAAGCGTGTGTACCAACCATGCAGGAGACTGGTACGGTGAGCATGCGGGTAAATGGTTGTACGCCGCCGCAAAGGCGGCGGCGCGTACCCGCGATGAGGCACTGCTCAAGAACGCTCAGCGCGTCGCAGACTATCTGGTGGGTTTGCAGGACGCAGTGGGTTATTTGGGGAACTACGCCCCAGAGCGCCGCTTCATGTACAAGCAGCCATCGAAGCCGTTGACGTGGGACGGCGCGCCTTTCGCGCGCACGTGGGACATCTGGACGCATTGCTACCTGATCCTGGGACTGCTCGAGGTCCATCGGCATTTTCCCAACGCACGTTATCTGGAGGCAGCCTGCAGGATCGGGGATCTGTGCTGGGATACACTGACCCGCGGCGGCATCGACATTACCGATCTCGGCAATCATCACGGCATGTCGGCGACCGTGCTCGTCGATCCAGCGCTCGAGCTTCATTTCGCGACGGATGATCGACGCTACCTCGATCTCGCACTGCTCGTGCTCGAGCAGGCCGAGCGCAACCCGCGGCACGCGTTGTTGACCCAGGCCCTCGCTGGAGCGGACGCATCCGAAATTGCCACGGGCAAGTCCTATCAGATCCTCTGGAATCTGGTAGGCCTTGCGAAGCTTTATCGCGCCACGGGCGATGCAACTTATCTGCGTGCTGCCGAAAATCTGTGGCGCAACATTCGCGAGTGTCACCTGACACTGGGTGGTGGCCCGTGGGGCGGCGTCGCGCATCGCTCGCGTGAAGTGTTCAACCCGGGAGCCGTGTTCAGTCCGTTTGCGTACGTTGAAACTTGCTCCACGATGGCGTGGATACAACTGAATCGCGAGCTCCTGCGCATCACGGGCCATGCTGCTTACGCGCAAGAGATCGAGCGCAGCGCCTATAACGATCTGCTCGGCGCCCAGGCACCGAACGGCGAAGACTGGTGCTATTACTCATTCCCCAACGGCAAGCGGGTGCACACCACCTTCTGGCGCTGCTGTAAGTCCAGTGGCGCCATGGCATTGGAAGAGCTGCCTTCCATCGCTTATGGAATTTCGCAGGACGGCGGGATCAAGGTGAACCTGTTCGGCCCGTCGAAAGCTGTGCTGAAGTTGCCGGCCGCGGGGGACGTACGCCTGGAGCAGGAGACGGCGTACCCTTTCGAGGGGACCGTTTCTCTCAGGATCTCGCCTGAGCGGTGCGCATTGTTCAGTATTTATGTGCGCATTCCGGAGTGGGCAGAGGGAACCACAGTGCGTGTCAGTCAGGACAGCATTGCGCCGGAGCCGGTCGCAGGCGCGTACGTTCGCCTGGAACGCTTCTGGCGCGCCGGTGATGTCATCACGTTGTCGTTTCCCTTGCGACCGAAAATGCATCGCAGGGTGCATCGGAATGTGCAGGAGTCTCAGGCCCCGGATGGAGTTCCCGTGAGCCAGGAAGTGATGCGCTTCGACTACCTCGCGATCACTCGCGGTCCGCTGGTGTACGCGACGGATCTGATCGATGGATACAAAATTGACGAAACCCTGCGCTTCGACGCCGGGCTCCGCGACACGTGGCTCGCGACCGTGCCGGCAACTGACGGCGAGGCCGGTTCGAATGTCCGGCTGTGCCCGGTCGGCCGTCCGGCCCTGACTTTTCAACCGTATTACCGTGCGGGTGGACGCCGGGATGGAGCGTGGCGGCTCACCTGGATGATGCTGGCGCCGCAAATGACGCCATAATGGAATGACGCCATGACTCTATCTTCGGCATTTAGCAGCTACCCGCGTTCCGGGCCGCCTGGACCCTTGAGCGGGGTGCGCGTATTGGATCTCAGCGCTTATATCGCCGGCCCGTACGGATGCACGCTGCTGGCGGACCAGGGTGCCGATGTCATCAAGATCGAGCCGCCGGGTGGCGATAACCTGCGCCAGTATCCTTCGACGCTGGAGAGCGAGAATCGCGCCTTTCTCGGCGTTAATCGCAGCAAGCGGGGAATGGTGTTGGACCTGAAGCGCACCGAGGATCTCGCCGTGCTGCTGAAGTTGGTCGGTGAGGCGGACGTGCTCGTCCACAACTTCAGGCCTGGCGTGGCCGAGCGTCTGGGCGTCGACTACTCCCGACTGAGTAAGATCAACCCGCGGCTCATCTATTGCGCCGTAACCGGTTATGGCGAAGAAGGGCCATTGCGGGAAAAGGCCGGTTATGATCAGGTGCTGCAGGCAATGACCGGCATGTGCGCACTGCAAGGCAATCCCGACGGTACACCGGAGCTGATCTACGGATCGCCTGTCGATTACTACGCCGCCGCGTTGGTCGCAGCGGGCGTGTCCTCGGCGTTGTTCGAGCGCGAACGCAGTGGCCAAGGGCAATTCGTCGGTGTGTCGCTGTTGCGCAGCGCGCTAGCCATGCAGTCCGCGCGGATGATCTGGGCCGAGGGCGAATCGCTCGACATCTGGCGTGACATGCGCTCGGGCGGCATCACCGGTCTATATCCCACGACGAAGGGATATCTGTATCTGTCAGCAAACACGGCCCACTTCTGGAAAGCGCTCTGCGACAAGGCGGGACTCTCGGAGCTTGGCAACGATCCACGGTACGACACCGTGCGCAAGCGCGCGCAGCACGCCGCGGAGATCGTTCCGAAGCTGCGCGCTGTTCTCCTTACACGCACTGCGCTGGAATGGGAGGAGTTGCTCGGGGATCAGGTCCCGTGCGCAATGGCGCGGCAGGTGGAGGACATGTTTGACCACCCGCAGGTAGTCGCGGAGAACATGGTTGCACCCATCGAGCATCCAACACTCGGAAGTTATCGCGGGGTGACCCG
>JAXDQF010000266.1:0-11244 GCA_034668025.1 Gammaproteobacteria bacterium
GGGGTTCAAACGGGGACGGAACCTCGAGAAGCTGGGACTGCATGCCCAGGACACCTCCGAGCTGTTCTTTGAGAACCTGCGCGTGCCGGCCAGCGCCATGCTGGGCGCGGAGGGGCAGGGGTTCAACCTGATGATGCAGAAGCTGGCGCAGGAGCGCCTGGCCCAGGCGATTCGCTCGGCAACGGTCGCGGAGACTGTCGTCGAGTGGACAGTCGACTACGTCTCGCAGCGCAAGGCGTTCGGCAAGACGATTGCGGACTTTCAGAACACCCAGTTCAAGCTGGCCGAGTTGAAGACCGAAGCCACCATTGGCCGGGTGTTCACCGACGAATGTATCGCGAGGTTCATGGCCGGCGAGCTCAACGAGGTCGATGCGGCGATGGCGAAGATGTGGCTGTCCAACACCCACTGTAAAATTGTCGATGAGTGCCTCCAGTTGTTCGGCGGCTGGGGCTACATGTGGGAATACCCGATTGCCCGTGCTTATGCGGACGCCCGCATCGTCAAGATTGCGGGTGGCTCAATCGAGATCATGAAGCACATCATAGGCCGGTCGATCTTCCGGCGTGAGGGCCACAAAGAGCGCAAGGGGGAGCCATGAGCGCTGCTGCGACGAGCAACACGCTGACCGAGTCCTACTATCCGGCGGACCGGTCGGCGCCGTTACTCAACATTACGCTGCATGACCTTTTGCGCCAGGTTGCGGGCGAAGTGCCGGAGCGTGTCGCCCTCGTGGAAGGCATATCGGATCCTGCCGCGCGGCGCCGTTGGACCTACGCGGAACTGCTCCGCGATGCGCAGCGCGTTGGACGCGCGTTGCTGTCAAAGTTCAAAACAGGCGATCGCATCGTTCTGTACGCCTCCAACTCACCTGAGTGGGTGCTACTGCAGTACGGACTCAGTTTCGCGGGCCTGATCCTGGTGCCCGTGAATCCGGCCTACACGGCCCGGGAGCTCGAGTATGTTGTGAAGAATTCCCGTGCCACGGGACTGATTTACGACGAATCCTATCGGGGGCGTGATCTGCGCGAAGTGATTGCCGAGCTGCGCGAACGCGCTCTGCCGGATCTGCGCGAAACCATTTCCATGACGGACTTCGATTCCTTCAGCGCCTCGGGAGATGGCACTTGCCAGCTGCCGGTCATCGATCCGTTGCAGACGCTGCAGATCCAGTACACCTCGGGTACTACCGGCAATCCGAAAGGCGCGCTGTTGCATCATCGTGGTGTGATCAACACGGCGCGGAACATCGCCTTGCGCATGCAGTTTCCCGATGGCGGAATCCACATCAACGCCATGCCGATGTTTCACATTGCCGGGGCCGCGGTCGCGGAAATGGGCGTGCTCGCGCTGCGAGGCACTTTCGTCCTCATGGATCATTTCGACGCGGGATTGATGCTCGAGCTGTTTGAGAGCGAGCGGGGCAACGCGACGTTGATTGTGCCGACCATGATTCTGGGCCTGCTCGATCATCCTGACCGGGCCCGACGTGATGTCTCGAGCATGCAGACGATTCTGACCGGGGCCGCGAATGTGCCGGCAGCGCTGGTGCGCCGCACGCAGGAGACGTTCAACTGCGATCTGTGCATCATCTTTGGCCAGACGGAGAGCAACGGTCCGATCACCCTGACAGCGCCCGGCGACTGTGTTGCAGACCAGACTGAAACCGTCGGCAAGCCGCTGACACATGTTGAAGTGAAGATCGTGGATCCGGAAGACGGCCGGACGTTGCCGCTCGACACGGTGGGCGAGATCTGGGTGAAGGGTTATCAAACCATGTCGGGTTATTTCGACCTGGCCGCGGAGTCCCGCCACACGGTGCGAGCCGACGGCTGGCTGCGAACGGGCGACCTGGGAACCATGGATCAGCGCGGTTACGTGAAGATCACCGGCCGGCTCAAGGAGATGATCATCCGGGGCGGCATGCACCTGTATCCCAAGGAGATGGAGGATGTGTTGTTCGACCATCCGGAAGTCTCGCAGATCAGCGTGCTGGGAGTGCCCGATGACAAGTGGGGAGAGGTGGTGGCTGCGGTAATCCTGGCGCGGGATCCTGCGAATCCTCCTTCGGCTGATGAGCTGTTCTCCTACTGCTCACGCAGGCTCGCCTCCCAGAAGGTCCCTGAGCTGTGGTGCTTCGTCAGTGAATACCCCCTGACTCCGTCGGGAAAGATCCAAAAGCCGGTGCTGAAGCGGTGGATCGTGGAAAAGCGGCTGCTGCCGGCAGTCTGGCAACGCCCGGCACCTCGTGCCGTCAGTAAATGAATAGACTTCATTAAAAATTTACGCAACCTTATAAGTTATTGAATTGTAAAGAATTTGACTAAATGAACTGAATTCATTAAGATGACAGGCAATTGGGGCGAGAGGGGATTGAGCGTGGAGCAGCAACTCGCGGAACTGGCTCATGCAGCCGCCCACCCACTGGAGCTGGCGAAGCAGTGGAAGGCCACGCACGGCAAACGTGTGATCGGTCATTTCCCGATGCACTTTCCGGGTGAGCTCGCCCACGCCGCCGGCGCCCTGTCGGTCCTGATCCAGGAAGCCGAAGATCCCATCTCGATCGGTCTCGGCAGCATGTTTCCCTTCTACTGCGGTTACACCCGCAGCATCACCGACCAGGCCCTGAAAGGTGACTTCGAGTTTCTCGATGCCATCATGTTCGGCGATCACTGCGTGCAGTTGTTGGGCGCCGCGGATGTCATTCGCTGCAACCTCCCCAACACGCGAATCCTGTTCAACCAGTTGATTTCGTCAATGGACGCCCCGTGGGCGCGCGCGCAGGCCCGTGCAACATTTCAAAGCCTGAGGGAAGAGCTCGAAGAGATCATCGGGCATCCCATCACGGACGAGTCCCTGCGGAACAGCATCGCGGCGTTCAACCGCAATCGCCGCCTCATGCGGCGGATTTACGACCTGCGCCGCGCCGGCAAGCTCGCGATCTCGGCGCGCCAGGTGCAGGACATCGTGAAGTCGAGCATGGTGATGGATAAAGACCAGCACACCGCCGTGCTGGAAAAAGTGTTGCAGCAGATCGAGGCGGCGCCGCCGGCCCGGCCGTACGGGGTGCCGGTCTACCTGTCAGGACATTTCTGTCAGCCGCCGAAGCTGGCACTGCTCGATATGATCGAGTCGTGCGGAGCCATTGTCGTCGATGACGACCTCTATCACGGCTACCGCTACATCGCGACCGACGTGGATGAGAGCGGTGATCCCCTGGACGCGCTCGCCGACTGGTACCTGTTGCGGAATCGGCGCGTACCTTGCCCAACACGGGCCGACAATCACGCCGACTGGGATACTTTCCTCGTCAACGCTGCCACTCAGGCCAAGGCGCAGGGCGTCATCATTCTGATGGCGAAGTTCTGCGAGCCTCACATGTATTACTACCCGGAGCTCAAGGAAGCGTTCGATCGCAAGGGAATTGCGCACCTGCTCATCGAGACTGAGCACGAGTCGATGCCCCTCGAGGTCTTCAAGACGCGGGTGGAGACATTCCTGGAAATCATCAAGCGGCGCGCCGCTGCCTGACCCACACGCGAGAAGGTATCGCCATGCAAACCGTCATCGCTCCCAAGAAAGCCAATCGGCTCACCTCCACCAAGCTCGGCGGCCAGATCGTGCACGATTACTGGTCAGACTTGTTCAACGCCAAGGAGGAGGGGCGAAAGGTCGTCTGGTACAACGGTACTTACATTCCACCCATGTTCCATACCATGGATCTCAGGTGGGTCCACGGTGAAGCCTGGTCGGCTTACCTCGCTGCAAAGCATGGTGAGCTGCCGGCGCAGAAGGCCGGTGAGGACCGAGGTTATGTTCGTGAGTTGTGCTCCTACGCGCGAACTCATATCGGTTCCGCACTGATGGATTTGCGCGCGGCCCACGACAGGCTCACGGTTGATCCCACCGACGAGCGCGCGCTGACGATGAGCAAGCTGCCGCCGCCGGACATGTTGATCAACGCCTATCCGTACTGCAGCTCGGGACAACAGTGGGATGAGCAGATTTTCCGCCTGTTCGGCAAGAAGATTCCCATCTTCAACCTGTCCATCCCCATGCTGTGGGGCGGACGGCAGGACGCAGGCTATCTGCGCGGCAAGGAATGGGAGGAGCGCTCGAAATACGTCGCCATGCAACTGCGCGCCCTGGCGGGCTTTCTCGAAGAGCACACCGGTCGCAAGTTTGAATGGGACCGCTTGAGCGAGATCATGTCCTATATCAAGAAGGCGGCCGAATTGCGTCTCGAGGCGATGGATGTTTGCACCGCCAAGCCTTCGCCTGCCAGCTACTTCGACTGGATCGTCAGCATTGCGCACGTCAACTTCCTGCCGGGCACCCAGCGGATCGTGGATTACTTCCAGGCGGTGAAGGACGAGATCCAGCAGCGCGCTGCGCGCGGTGAAGGCGCGGTGCCCCACGAGAAGTATCGCGTGTTCTTCGACGGCATGATGAACTGGAACAAGATCGGCTGGCTCGCTGAGAAGTTCGCCGCCGCCGATACTGCCGTCGTTGCCGGCCGTTACACGCACATGTCGTTCTGGCAGGAGCCGGGACTGATCGACCTGGCCGACCCGATTCCGGGCATGGCCCAGAACTACCTGATCTGTCCGAACAATCACGGCGCGCCCATCATGATCGGCGAGATCGACCGGATCTGCGACAAGTTCGACCTGGACGGCGTCGTGTTGCATGCCTCGCGGACCTGCCGCGGCATGACCAACTCGCAGTTCCAGATTGCCGATTCGGCGCGCAAGCACGGCCGCCAGTCGATGATCTTCGAGGGCGACGTGGTGGATGAGTCGTTCTACAAGGATGAGCTGTTGAATACGCGCCTGGAAGCGATGATTGAATCCATGGATTCACGCAAGCGGCAGGCAGCCGCCTGAGGTCACCATGAAAGACTACGCCATGGGCGTTGATTTCGGCTCGACGACCGGTAAAACGGCAATCCTCGACCGCAACGGCAAGCTCGTCGCGGCCTGCATCGCCAGCATGGGTGCTGTCAGCGGCGAGGGCGTTCAGGCGTCGATCTCCGGAGCCCTGAAGCAGGCGGGAATCAGCCAGGACGACATCGGCTTCTGTGTCACGACCGGCTACGGCCGCCGGATGTTGGATATCTCGCAGAAGTCCTACACGGAGATCACGTGCCACGCGCGCGGCGCTGTTTCACTCGTCCCGGAAGCGCGGCTCGTGATCGATATCGGCGGACAGGACAGCAAGGTCATTGCGGTGGACGCCAACGGCCTGGTTGAGACCTTTGCGATGAATGACCGCTGCGCCGCCGGTACCGGCAAATTTCTGGAAGTGCTCGCGCGCGCAGTTGACGTCGATCTGGAGAAGATGGGCGGCGTTGCTTTGGGCGCAAGCCAGGAGCTGAAAATCTCCAGCATGTGCGCGACCTTTGCGGAGACCGAAGTGATCTCGCTGTTGGCAGAAGGCCATTCGAAGCCCGACGTGTTGGGTGCAGTACATGCGGCTATTGCCGCGCGCACGGCTGGCTTGGTTGGTCGCGTCGGAAAGCGATTGCCAGTGGTGATGACGGGCGGTGTCGCGAAGAACGTAGCCGCCGTTCACCACATAGAAAAAGCGTTGAACACGAAGTTGACGCTGCCTGAGGATCCGCAGATCGCGGGTGCACTGGGGGCGGCGCTGTTTGCACTCGACGAGATCCGCGCCGCCTTCAAGAAGGCGTCCGTCAACATTGATGAGGATGACCGTCATCTCGATGCTGCGGTGGGAGATGCCAGGGCCTGTGGCACGGCAGCCTGCAAGGCCCCGGCGGCGACGTCGCTGGTCGATGTGGCGTCCGCAGGTGTGACGACCACGCCGCTGAAATCCCGTCAGCAGTTGCAGGCGCAGCTCACGGCGAAATAGTTCGACATTCAAAGATACGAAGCAGGGGGCCTGTATGAGTTCGTATGATCCGCTGAATCCGGCAGTCACTTGTGACCCGTACCCGTACTACACGCAGCTGCGGAACGAGGAGCCGGTCACGTGGATCCCCTCGCTGCAGGGGTTCGCGGTGGCGCGTTGGGAAGACGTCACCAAGTGCCTGACCGATCCAAAGATTTATTCGTCGTCCAGGTTCTGGCCGGCGCTGCTGGGTGAATACGATCCAGTGCCCGAAGGGCCGCCCATGATTTCCATGGATCCGCCCGGCCACGTACCGATCCGCAAGTTGAGTGGCAAGATCTTCGTGCCCAGCCGGGTCAATGCCCTGCAGGACAAGGTGAATCGGATTGCCAACGCTCTGATTGACGACATCATTGCCAGGCATGGCATGGAGGGCGAGTTCGACTACGTGCACGAGTTCTCCTCGCTGTTTCCGGCTTCAGTCATCAGCGAAGTGCTCGGGGTTGACGTCGAGCGGCGCGTGGAATTCAAACACTGGGTGGACGATCTGTTGTCAGCGGGGAATCGAGCCAGCTTCCCGCCGGAGCGGCTCGCGCAGATCGAGCGTAGCTCGCACGACATCCGCGCCTACTTTGAGGAAATCTACGATCGGCGCAAGGCGCAGCCGGGCGACGACCTGCTGAGCGGGTTCATTCACGCCGAAATCAATGGCGAGACCCTCACCCGGATCGAGGTGCTCAATCTGGGCATCCTGTTGTTGTTGGGCGGTGTCGAGACGACGGCGAACCTGTTGGCGATCACTTGCGCCCAGTTCCGCAAGTATCCCCAGGTTGTGGAGGCCATCCGGGCCGATCCCGGTAAAACCGGCTCGTTGATCGAGGAAGTGTTGCGCTACGACAGCCCGGTACAGATGTTGTTCCGGCACACGACCCAGGACACGATTCTCGCCGGCACGCGGATTCCGGAGGGCGCGCTCGTGATGCCGCTGTTGGGATCTGCCAACCGCGATCCGGCCAAGTACAAGGATGCCGATACGCTGGAGCTGGACCGCAATCCCAAGGAGATCATGTCGTTCGGCTACGGCCCGCATTTTTGCCTGGGGCAATACCTGTCGCGAATGGAGGCCAAAACCGCGATCAATCTGCTCCTGCAACGCTTCGAGACCCTCATGCCTGTGAGTGACGAGATCACGTGGACGGACACCTACTTCGCCCGCGGTCCGAAGACATTGCCGGTCAGGTTCAAAGTGCGATGAGTGCGCAGGGGAGTGCGGTAGCCGGGTCTACGGCTGGCGTTGCCGCGGCGGAGGTCGCGGTCGCCGAGGGGGCGACGGCAGAGGGCGCCGGTGAGGCAGGTTTTCGGCGTGTGGGCTCGGCTGCTCAACTGCGAGTGGGAGAGCGGCTACTCACAACCGTCAACGGGAGAGACTTGGTGGTCTTCCGGTTGGCCGACGGGGTGGTGGCCATCCCGGCAGCCTGCCCCCACAACGGCGGTCCGATCTGCGACGGTGACCTGACGGGTTCTACAGTGAGTTGCCCCTGGCATGGGTATAATTTCGACCTGCGCACCGGCGCCTGCGAGGATGACGAGGAGTTGTCACTCGAACGCTTCGAGGCGCGCATTGTCGGTGACGATATTCTCATCAAGCTGTAGGCCACGTTGCAATTGAGAAAAAGCATGCCGGCGGTGAAGCCCCAGCGAAGGACCTCCGTGCGCCTTTCGCAGGAGCGGCGTATCGCCGACATCATGGCCGCGGCGCGCGCTGTCATTGCCGAGAAGGGCTACGAGAACGCGCTCATGTCGGAGATTGCCGAGCGCGCGGGCATCGTGGAGGGCTCCCTCTATCGCTACTTCGAGAACCGCCGCGATCTGCTGATCAAGGTCGCTGACGACTGGTTCGAGGAAGTGCTCGCGACCGATTCCGGCGTGGCCTCCATTCACGGCACATCCAACAAGCTGCGCCATCTCATCTGGCGCGCCCTGGCCACGATCCGCAGCCAGCCGGCGCTCAGCCGCTTCATGCTGCTGGAGCTGCGGCCCGACCCCAACTACCGGGCGAGCCGCTCGTTCATGCTCAACCGGCGGTTCACGGCGGAGGTCTCCCAGATCTGTGCGGATGCCATCCGGGCAGGCGAATTTCGCGAGGATGTTTCGGTATCGCTCCTGCGAGACATGATTTTCGGGTGCATCGAGCACGCGACCTGGAAATTCCTGCGGGGCGAGGGTGACTTCTCCCCTGACGAAGTGGCGGATGGGATTGCGACCGTCATCTACCGTGGCATGTCCACCGGTAGCACTCCCGCGCCCGCGCTGCAGTCGCAAGGCGAGCTGCCCGCGCTCGTGCAGCGCCTGGAAAAAACCGCCGCCACCCTCGAAGAGCTGTTGGACCCGGTCCGCAAATTGCGCTCTTGAGTAGCGCGGCAGCACTCTTTTTCCCCCGACTGGAAACTCGTACGTAGACGTACGGACCGTTGGCTATTCACGCCGGCGCGGGCTTTTGTGTCGCCGCCACACTGGCTTCTTCGACGCTGAAATATCTGTGGAGTGCGTGTGTACGAGATCGCACTCAACTAAATAGTACGCTTGCATGCCGAATGGTAGCGTAGTAATGTCGCGTAGCCGTCGCAGCAATCCCATGTCCGTCCTCGCCGTCCGCGCAGGCGTCGGTGCAAACAACAGGACGACGGACATGCGTACGGAGTGTTGGTTTCGAGCCAGGAGTTTCAGCACGGCAGCGATTTCGAACAGCGGTTGAATTCGGTTGACATAGCCTGAGGGGGTTAGAGATGGCACCGCAACGCGCAGCGTCGATCCGGCAGTACCTGCTGAATCTGCGCTCATTGAGTTTGGCAGTTCCGCTCGTGTTCTTTTTGAGTCCCGGCCTGTCCCGTGCGGACGCCGCGCCGGAGGCAGCGGCTGAAGCAGACGCCCCCGCCGATTCCGGTGGACTGGCGGAAATCGTGGTTACCGCTCAGAAGCGGGCGCAGCTCGCGTTGGAAACGCCTCTGTCGGTTACGGCTTTAGATGCAGGCGCGTTGCAGGATCGGCAGGTCAGGGCTCTCGAAGATATTTCGATGGTCTCGCCCGGTATCCGCAGCGGTGAGCAGAACGGCGTCAATCGCCTGTTCATTCGCGGTATCGGCTTGTCCTCCTTCGCCTCGGGTGCGGATCCGAGCTCCGCTTTCTATGTTGACGGCGTCTACGTAGGCCGCCCCGGATTCCAGCTCACATCCTTCTACGACGTCGACCGTCTGGAAGTGGTTCGGGGCCCGCAGGGCACACTCTACGGACGAAACGCCACCGGCGGCGCGGTCAACATGATCACCCGGCTGCCGACCGATACCGCTTCCGGTTACCTGGATGCGACGGTGGGCAACTATAACCTGAACCAGGAGCAGGGCGCCCTGAGTGGGCCGATCACATCAGACGGAACACTGCGCGGCCGCATTGCCTTCAACATGCTGAACCATGCAGGGTACGGCGAGGATGCCGCCCAGCATCACCCCGTCAACGATGCCAACATCCAGTCGGTGCGGGGCACGCTGCAGTTTCTGCCCACCGATAAGATCGATATCCGGCTGATCGGCGAATACTTCCACGAGAACGACAACAACTACTTCACGAGCTCGTTTGGCGCCTACCCGGGAAACACGCTGGCGGGCCTGCAGGGACCGTCGAATCCACTGAATGGCAATGTGCCGGCCGGCATCGAGCGCAGCAACAGCCAGGATGCCGCCACCGCGTTGCCCGGCAAGACCAACCGTCGCGAGGCGTACGCCGTCACGGGTGATGCCCGTATCGAGCTGACCGACAACATTCACTTCGAGTCCATCACGGGTTGGCGCAAGAACGCCCGCCACAACGCGAGCGATTCCGAAGATACTTCCGCGGGCCTGGGAAATACGTTCTACAACGAATGGTCCAACCAGGTCAGCCAGGAGTTCCAGCTCGGCTGGCACGACTCGAAGCTGGATGCCATCGGCGGCTTGTATTACTACCACGAGGACATCGGTAACTACGTCAATGTGCCGTTCATCCAGTTCGGTCCGGATGTTGTGTACGTGCAGACAGGTGCCATGAGCATCAATGCCTATGCGGCCTTTGCGCAGGCGACGTATTCGATTCTCCCCGAATTCCGCGTCACCGGCGGCGTGCGGTACAGCAGTGAAAAACGTGAGGAGACCGGTGAATTCACCGGCCCGCTGGCGCCCACTGTGCCGTTGAGTGGGAGCAAGAAGTGGCCCTCATTCACGCCGAAACTGGGTTTGGAATACGATCTGTTCAAGGGAACACTCGTGTATGCGTCAGCCACGCGGGGCTTCAAGAGCGGTACATTCAATGTTGGACAGAACAATCCGCCCATCGATCCGGAGAAAATCTGGGCGTATGAGGCGGGTGTCAAATCATCGTTGCTGGATCATCGGCTCGAGGTAACCGGCGCGGCCTTCTTGTACGACTACAGCAACCTGCAGGTAAACAAGATCATCGGGATCGCGACCGTCACGACGAATGCAGCCTCCGCGCGGAATAAGGGTCTCGAAATCGCGGCTCGCGCGCGGGTGACCGAGCACTTCAATGTCGATGCCAACGCGACTTATCTGGCCGCCACCTTCAGCGACTTCCATTCAATCAACCCGCTCACGAACAATCCGGGACCGACCGGCGATGGCGACGATCTGGCAGGCAAGATGTTGCCTGGTGCGCCGCGATGGCAGGGAGCCGTGGGTCTCGAATACACCCAGCCGTTGCCGGGTGGGGCGTCGCTGACCGGCAGGACCGACTATCAGTACACCTCGCGCATTTTCTTCTCCGAGTTCAACGATCCCATTCTCGGGATGGGGCCGTACGGCAAGCTGAATGCCTTCCTGCGCTACGACAGCAGTGGTGGCAACTGGTCGTTGACCGCCTGGGGGAAGAACATCACCAACAAGCTGATCGCCAGCAGCAACACGCTGGGAATCGGCCTGTGGGGCTTCCCGATCTACGGTGCCTTCGAGCCGCCGGCCACGTACGGGGCTACGTTCAGCATCAAGTTTTAAAGGACTCAGGAGACACGACGATGTCCGCCCCCATTCAACATCCGGAGAGCTTCTACATCGGTGGTAAATGGGTTGCAGCCTCAGGGAAGTCGGTCATCGAGGTGCTGGCACCGGCCACCGAGCAGGTGTACATGCGCGTAGCAGACGCGCAGGAAGCCGATATCGACCGGGCGGTGGAGGCCGCTCGGGTCGCGTTCGACAAGGGGCCTTGGCCGCGGATGCGTCACTCGGAGCGTGCGGCCTACCTGAGTGCCATGGGAAAGAAGCTGACAGAGCGCGCCCAGGATGTGGCGCAGATCTGGCCGAACGAGATGGGCATTCTGCATTCCATCGCCAAGGCGTTTGTCGGCAC
>JAXDQF010000267.1:0-6269 GCA_034668025.1 Gammaproteobacteria bacterium
GCAACTTCACGAGCAACACTTTCGACATCCGGCACAACTCCTGGCTGAGATTGCGATTGTACCGGGCAATCCAAGTCCGGCACCACGCAGCGGCCGTTCGTCGAAATCGAACACGCGCATCTTGACCGCCCGAATCATCAGGGTTAACTTGCCCGCAGCTAGGGGAGTCCCGGCAGGGGACTGAGAGGTCATACAGCGCACAGCGCGGCATGACGACCCTTTGAACCTGATCCAGTTAATGCTGGCGTAGGGAAGTTTCAGCGGGTTGTGACGCCGTTTCAGTGCGCTCACGGTCAGTCCCGACTCTTCCTTTCGACGGCCGATACTGGATCTCCATTCGAGGAGAGTCCGATGAATGCCGTTCCGCTGCCCGCCTCGTGCAAGGTCTATCAGTCAGGAACGCGTTATCGCGATATTCGCGTCCCCATGCGCGAGATTGCGCTGCATCCGTCTGCGCAAGAGCCTCCTTTGATCGTCTACGACTCCTCGGGACCCTATACCGATCCAGCGGCGATCGTTGATATCAAACAGGGTTTGCCCCGTCTGCGCGAGGAATGGATCCGGATGCGTGGTGGGATCGCTGCGCGTGATTCTTTGGCCACGGATTTTCCCGTCTACCGCCAACCGCTGCGAGCGCAAGGCGCTGCGGCGGTTACGCAGTTGGCCTACGCCCGCGCAGGAATCATCACTGCGGAAATGGAGTTTGTGGCAATTCGCGAGAATGTCGGGCGTGCGCAGGTGCAGCAGGACGAAATAATGGATGGCGATGCCTGGGGCGCGGACATCCCTCAGTTTGTGACAGCGGAATTCGTACGCGCCGAGGTTGCTGCCGGGCGCGCCATCATCCCGGCGAATATCAATCATCCGGAATCGGAGCCGATGATCATCGGCCGTAATTTCCTCGTCAAAATCAACGCCAATATCGGCAACTCCGCGGTCACCTCGGGCGTGTCCGAAGAAGTGGACAAGATGGTCTGGGCCATCCGTTGGGGAGCGGATACCGTGATGGATCTGTCGACGGGGCGCAATATCCACAACATTCGTGAATGGATCATTCGCAACTCCCCGGTCCCCATCGGCACGGTGCCCATCTATCAGGCACTGGAAAAGGTTGATGGCGTAGCGGAGAACCTGACATGGGAGGTTTATCGCGACACGCTCATCGAGCAAGCGGAGCAAGGCGTCGACTACTTCACGATTCACGCTGGAGTTCGGCTGCGCTATGTGCCGCTGACGGCGAAGCGCGTAACCGGCATAGTGTCACGCGGCGGCTCCATCATGGCGAAATGGTGTCTGGCGCATCATCGGGAAAGCTTTCTCTACGAGCATTTCGAGGAGATCTGCGATATTTGCCGGGCCTACGATGTGAGTTTCTCGCTCGGCGACGGACTCAGGCCGGGGTCGATTGCGGATGCCAATGACGCCGCGCAGTTCGCCGAGCTCGAGACTCTGGGAGAGCTGACCCAGGTCGCCTGGCGCAAGGACTGTCAGGTCATGATTGAAGGGCCGGGGCACGTACCCATGCACAAGATCAAGGCCAACATGGACAAGCAGCTCAAACACTGTGCGGAAGCACCGTTTTATACGTTGGGACCGCTCACCACCGATATTGCTCCCGGGTACGACCACATCACTTCAGCCATCGGGGCCGCAATGATCGGTTGGTTTGGAACGGCTATGCTGTGCTATGTGACACCCAAGGAGCATCTGGGTCTACCGAATCGGGATGACGTCAAGGTGGGTGTGATCACCTACAAGATCGCAGCGCATGCGGCTGATCTGGCCAAGGGTCACCCTGCTGCCCGCGCTCGTGACGATGCGGTCTCGCGTGCCCGTTTCGATTTCCGGTGGACCGACCAGTTCAACCTGTCGCTCGATCCGGATACGGCCAGCGCCTTTCACGATGAGACGTTGCCGCGCGAGGCTCACAAGCTGGCGCATTTTTGTTCCATGTGCGGGCCGAAATTCTGCTCCATGCGCATCTCCCATGAAATACGTGCCGAGGCACACCAACAGGGAATGACGCAGATGGCCCGGAAGTTCCGCGAACAGGGCGAGCTGTATGTTCGCGCGGAGGAGAGCTGAGCCGTGCAGGTCACCATCATCGGGGCCGGCGTGGCGGGCTTGACCTGTGCGGTCGAATTCGCCGAGCGTGGCGTCACGGTAGAGGTGTTGGAGCGTGGCGAGGAGATCGGCAGGCAAAGCTGCTCCTGGTATGCCGGTGGAATGTTGGCACCACGATGCGAGCGCGAGCGGGCGGAGCCCTTGATCTCGAGCCTCGGTGCGGAGAGCGTGCGGTGGTGGCTGGAGCGATTTCCGGGTACCACGGCGTCCGGTAGTTTGGTGGTGGCACACGGTCGCGATACGGCGGAGTTGCGGCAATTCTCACACCGCACGGAGGGCTTCGAGTGGTTGGGGTGCAATGGGATCGGGAAGCTCGAGCCCGATCTCGCGGGTCGCTTCAACAGCGCCCTGTTCTTCAGTGAAGAGGCCCATCTGGATCCCCGGGACACGCTGCAGTTGCTCGCACATAGACTCCGCGAGTTGGGCGGGCGGATTTGCTTCGCAACGTGCGGTGCACACGGGCTGCCGTCGAAATCTCCGATCATCGATTGCTCAGGAATGGGCGCGCGGCAGGTGCTCGGCGATCTTCGGGGTGTGAAGGGCGAAATGCTCGTTCTGCGCTCGCGGGAGGTGACCCTGAGCCGCCCGGTGAGGGTTTTGCATCCGCGAATTCCTGTGTACGTCGTGCCTCGTGGCGATGGTGCGTTCATGGTTGGTGCCACGATGATCGAGAGCGATGACTCCCGTCGCATCACTGCGCGGTCCGTGCATGAATTGTTGAGTGCCGCGTACTCGTTGCACCCGGCGTTTGGGGATGCGGAGATTCTCGAAATCGGCACACAGGTACGGCCTGCGTTTCCCGACAACCTGCCGAAGCTGCGCCGCATTGGCGACCGGTTGTATGTCAATGGCCTGTATCGCCACGGATTTCTGCTGGCACCCGCACTGGCGCGCAGGGCCGCGGAAACGGTTCTCAACAATCAATGGTACCCGGAGGTGATGGATGAAGATCCTCGTGAACGGCGCTTCGCATGAGATTGCCGCACCCACTCTGGAGGCTGCGCTGCTCGAATTGGGCTTTCACGACCGCATCGTGGCGACCGCCGTGAATGGCGAGTTCGTGGCAGCCCAACGCCGTTCGGGCACCGGGTTGTCCGATGGAGATCGGGTGGAAATTCTCGCGCCCATGCAGGGAGGGTGAATGCGGCTGTACGGGATCGAGTTGGGTTCGCGGTTGCTGCTCGGCACGGCAGGCTACCCTTCGCCGGCCACTCTGATCGGTGCCATCGAGGCGGCGGGAGTGGAGGTGGTGACGGCTTCGCTGCGGCGCGAATCCAGCGGAGCGCGGGCCGGCGAAGGTTTCTGGTCCCTGATTCGCGATCTGGGACTGCGCGTGCTGCCGAACACCGCAGGATGTCACTCGGTCAAGGAGGCTGTTACGACAGCCCATCTGGCCCGCGAGATCTTCGCAACTGCCTGGATCAAGCTCGAAGTCATCGGGGAGGCGGATACCCTCCAACCGGATGTGTTTGCACTCGTGGAGGCTGCACGAATTTTGACTGCAGAAGGTTTCCAGGTATTCCCCTATACAACGGATGACTTGATTGTCGCGGAAAAGTTGCTCGAAGCAGGCTGTGGCGTCCTGATGCCCTGGGGCGCTCCTATCGGTACCGGACGAGGGCTGAATAACGTTTACGCCCTGCGGACGCTCCGTGCGCACTTTCCTGAAGTGCCCCTCATCATCGATGCAGGGATCGGTGTGCCTTCACATGCGGCACTTGCGATGGAGTTGGGCTTCGATGCCGTTCTCACTAACACTGCGGTTGCCCAGGCGGGCGATCCGGTCCGGATGGCAGCGGCCCTGGCAAAGGCGGTGGAGGCCGGCTACAGCGCATTTCGAGCCAATCCCATGCAGCCGCGCGACATGGCGGTGCCTTCAACACCGGTCCTGGGTAAGGCATTCCTGGGATGAAGCTGGATTGCTTCTATCCGATCTTCGACAGTGTTGCCTGGATGGAACGGCTCCTGCCACTGGGTGTGCGCCTCGTGCAGTTGCGGATCAAGGAGCGACCTGTTCAGCATATCCGTCGGGAAATCGCGGCCGCCCGATCTCTGTGCGCGCGTGCAGGGGCGTGTCTGGTAGTCAACGACCACTGGGAGTGCGCGCTGTCCGAAGGTTGCGACTTTGTTCATCTCGGGCAGACTGACCTGGATTCGGCCGACGTGATTGCGCTGCGCAAGGCGAGAGTCCGGATCGGCATCAGCACCCACAGTCACGCCGAGCTCGAACACGCTTTGGGCTTTGATCCGGACTATGTCGCTCTCGGACCGATCTATCCAACAACACTGAAGCGTATGCCATGGGCGCCCCAGGGTCTCGAACGCGTCCAGGAATGGAAGCGGCTCGTAGGGAACCGGCCTCTCGTGGCCATCGGCGGCCTGACAGTGGAGCGACTGGCGGGCGTATTCGCTGCTGGCGCAGATTGTGCTGCGGTGGTCTCGGATGTGACCTGCCATCCAGATCCCGAGGCGCGGACGCGCGAATGGCTCGCAGCCACGCACCCGAGACTCCCATGAGCGAGCGTTACGCGCGCCAGATCGCCGTCGCGGAAATCGGGGCTGCCGGACAGCAACGGCTCGGCAAAGCAGCAGTGTTGGTTGTCGGCGCCGGAGGACTGGGGTCGGTTGTCCTGCAATACGCGAGCGCCGCCGGGATCGGCCGTCTCACCGTCCTCGACCACGATCGTGTCGAGGAATCGAATTTGCACCGCCAGCCTCTGTACCGGGTGCGAGATCTGGGATCTTTGAAGGTCGCGGCGGCGCGCGCGGCCCTGCTCGAGACAAATCCGCAAACGCGCATCGAGTCCGGGTGCGAACCACTGACACCAGCGAACGTGGCGCGCCGGGTTGCCGAAGCTGACATCGTGGTTGATGCGGCCGACAGCTTTGCCGCCACTTACACCTTGAGCGATGAATGCCGGCGTACTTCCAAGATTCTCGTGAGCGCCTCCGTGCTCGGATTATCCGGCTACGCCGGGGCGTTCTGTGGCGGCGGTCCCAGCTACCGAGCTGTATTCCCTGAGATGCCGTCACGGGCGGGTACCTGCGTCGAGTCCGGAGTTCTGGGGACCGCAGTAGGCGTCGTGGGCGCGCTGCAGGCCCAGATAACACTGTCTTGTATTCTGGAGTTGCAACCGTCGCCGCTGGGTCGGTTGATCTCGATGGATGTTCGCACCCTGCGCTTCGGCGGGTTCTCTTTCATGGATGCTCCGGAACCGGATGAGCAGACGAATCTGAGCTTCATCTGCACATCGCAGGTGAGTGACGCCGATGTCGTGGTTGACTTGCGCACCCCCGCGGAGATTTTTGCGAAGCCCTTTTCATCGATGTTACGCACAGCAGTTGATGACGTCGGAGGCTTGGCACTCCCGCGCTTGCGTCGTGTCGTGCTGTGCTGCCGATCTGGATCGCGAGCCTGGCGTGCGGCGCGGCTGCTGCAGGCACAGGGTTATGAGAACCTCGTGCTCCTGGCGCTCGGCTAGTGCGTCGGACGGTTCTCGTCATTGGCGGAACCGATTCGAGTGGCGGAGCGGGTCTGGTTCGGGACGTGCAAGTGTTGACCGAGTTGGAGGTTCGCGTTCGATGTGTGGTGACGGCGGTGACTGTGCAGACGGATCAACAGGTTGGAGCCATTCAGTACATTTCGGCCGACGTCGTGCGTCAACAGATGCTTGCGGCGCTCGAAGACGGTGGTATTGATGCCATCAAGATCGGCATGCTGGGAGCCCGCGCGACGATCCAGACAATTGTCGAAACGCTGCCGTCGCCGGATGAGATTCCGATTGTGCTCGATCCCGTGATTGCCTCATCGTCGGGTGGCGCGTTGCTGGAGGAGTCGGGGTTGAGTGTGCTGCGGGATCATTTGATTTCGCGGGTCACCATCATCACTCCGAACTTGCTCGAAAGCGCCATCCTGTTGGATGACGATCCCGCGACCGACGAGCTGATGATGATCAGTCAAGCGCAGCGGCTCCTGAGGCTGGGCCCTCGTGCCGTACTGCTCAAAGGTGGGCACGGAACTGGTGCTGAGGCGGTTGATGTGCTGAGCAGCGCTGCGAGCCACGCGTCGGTGCAGTTCCGTGGACCGCGCGTCGATGCCATTTTGCGCGGTACCGGCTGCACGCTGAGTTCCGCGATGGCTTCAT
>JAXDQF010000268.1:0-16212 GCA_034668025.1 Gammaproteobacteria bacterium
GCTAATATAGACGCCCTGCACTGATGCGGAGATTCTTGCATGAAGTTGCGTTTGCTCCTGGGACTGCTCCTGCTGGCTGCCGGCCTGCCAGGCGGGCATGGGAATACGGCCACCGCGGCTGAGGCCAGCGCGAAGCGCAAGGTGATCATCGACCAGGATGCCTTCGGGCCGGCCGGTTCCAACATGCAGGCGATCCTGATGTTGCTGCAGTCAAAGGATGTCGAAGTGCTGGGGATCACCATCCCGAGCGGCGACGGCTGGCGTGATGAGGAAGTCAGTCACACCCTGCGGCTGCTGGAGATCGCACACCGGACCGACATACCCGTTCATCCAGGCTCCGTGTACCCGCTGGTCAACACTCAAGCGCGCAACAAGCACTGGGAATCCCTCTTTGGCACCCTCTTCTACAAAGGTGCCTGGACCGAGGTATGGCCCAGCGAAGGAACTTCACGGCGCTCACCGTATCACGCCGATCCCTATTTCATTCCTCCGTCCCCGGCCGGCGAACCGAAGATCAAGCCCGCCAAGGAGAATGCAGCCAACTTTCTATCCCGCAAGGTGCATGAGTTTCCCGGACAGGTCAGTATCATCGCCGCCGGACCCCTGACCAACCTTGCCCTGGCCGCGCGACTCGACCCGGAATTCGCAGGGCTCGCCCAGGAGCTCGTCTTCATGGGCGGCAGTTTCAATCCCGTCCCCGCAGACAATCCATTCGCGGCGGAGTATGACAACGCGCCCCGCCGTGAATTCAACATGCGCTGGGACCCCGAGGCGGCCTCTGTTGTCCTGCATCAGCCCTGGAAGAAGATCACCGAAGTACCGATCGATCCGACGACGCGAACTTTCTTCAAGCCGCAATTCATTCAGGAGGTCGCCCGCGGCCGGGCGCCTTTTGATGCCTATCTGGGTCAGTTCGGGCAGTCCTATCCGATGTGGGACGAGCTTGCGGTGGCCGTGTGGCTGGATCCTTCCATTGCGACACGGACCAAGACTCTCCTGGTCGACGTTGATACCAGCTTCACTGCCGGCTACGGCACGACGATCAGTTGGCCGACAGGTGAAGGGCCGGGCCTGGGTGAGCGTCCTGTCAATGTGGTCTTCGAAGCAGACGTGCCCAGGCTCGAGCGCATGACATTGGATTTGCTCGAGTCGCCGACGCCCGTGCGCTGAAGGGTGGACATCTACTCCCCGTAGGGCACCCAGATGTTTTTCACCTGGCAGGCATGATCCAGATACCAGCGACCCGCGCCCACTCGCTCGTTGAAGAAATCGATCTGCCGCCCTTCATTAGTCCACACCTGCTTGAGGTTACCGGCCGATGAGCGCTTGGCCGTGGCGCACAGGGTCTCGTCCCCGTAGCACCACAATCCTTCGACCGAATCGTGCTCAGCCAGAACCTTCATGAGCTCGGCCGGACGCCCGGTGACCATGTTAATGACACCACCGGGCACGTCGCTGGTCTCAAACACCTGATAAAGCTCGCCCGTGATCAACGGGTAGCGTACCGAGGGAACGGCGACCACACAGTTGCCCATCGCGATCAAGGGCAGCACCATCGACAGGAAACCCAGGAGGGGCGTTGATTCGGGGCAGATGACACCCACAGTCCCCAGCGGCTCGTTCATGGCCACCGAGATGTTCCTGAACGGCGGTGAATGCACGGCGCCTTCGTACTTGTCGGTCCAAGCCGCGTATGAGAACAAGCGCTGCACGCTCTCACTTACCTCGCGCGCGGCTTGTCTTCTGCCGACCACGGCGGCCAGTCGACCCGTGATCTCCATACTCCGCTGTGACAGGTTCTCGGCAAGGTAATACAACACCTGGGCGCGATTGTGAGCCGTGGCGGCGCCCCATTGTTGGGCCTGGTTGGCCGCCTCAACGGCGTTGCGAATGTCCTTGCGGTTGCCCAGCGGCGCTTCGCCCAGCAGCTTGCCCCGCGCATCGCGGCACTCAAAACTGTAGCCCGAGTCGGGGCGCACTTGTTTGCCACCGATGTAAAGCTTCACGGTCCGATCGATCGCACCGCCATTCGCAGCGGCAGGCTCGGTGCCGGAAGGGTCTGAGTCAACCGGCCGTGCCAACAGCGGTGCTTTCCTCACCCACGCCGGCTCCAGATACTCCCGCATCCCTTCCCGTCCGCCCTCGCGCCCAAAGCCACTTTCGCGGTAGCCCCCAAACCCGGTGGCCGCATCGAACAGATTGGTGCTGTTGATCCACACCACGCCGGCCTTGATCCGTGCGGCGACCTGCAACGAAACATTGACGCTCTCGCTCCAGACGCTGGCCGCCAGCCCATAGGGGGTGTTATTGGCAAGCTCTACCGCTTCGGCGGGAGTCCGAAAAGTCATGGCAGCCAGAACCGGCCCGAAGATCTCCTGTTGTGCAACGACGGAGGTCGGGTGGACCTGGGTGAGCAGGGTCGGTTTGTAGTAAAAGCCGCGGGATGGCAGTGGCGTGTCGGGCTGCCAACAAGTGGCGCCTTGCGCGACTCCCTGGGAGACCAGGCCGATGATTCGCTCCAGCTGCACGCGGGCGACAATGGCACCGATATCGGTCGCCTTGTCCAGCGGCGCTCCGACCCGCAGGTTCGACATCCGTGCCTGGAGCTTCTTTGTCAGAGTCGCAGCGATGCTTTCCTGCATGAGCAGTCGCGAGCCGGCGCAACATACTTGACCTTGATTCAACCAGATACCATCGACCAGTCCTTCGACCGCGCTGTCCAGATCAGCGTCCTCGAAGATCACAAACGGCGACTTGCCGCCCAGCTCCAGGGACAGTCGTTTGTGGGTGTCGGCGGTGGCGCGACGAATCGCGCGCCCCACCTCGGTGGAACCGGTGAAGGCGATCTTGTCGATGTCAGGATGGACTACGAGCGCTTCGCCGGTGGTCCCATCTCCCGTGACAATGTTGACGACCCCCGGTGGCAGGCCCACTTCCTCGCAGATCTCCGCGAACGCCAACGCGGTGACCGGTGTGAATTCGGCCGGCTTCAACACAACCGTGTTGCCGGCAGCGAGGGCCGGGGCAATCTTCCACGCCAGCATCAGGAGCGGAAAGTTCCACGGGATGATCTGTCCGACGACACCGCACGCGTGATGACCGGGGAACTCCTGTTCCAACAGTTGTGCCCAGCCAGCGTGATAATAGAAATGCCGCGCGACCAGGGGAATGTCGATGTCGCGGCTTTCTCTTATGGGCTTTCCGTTGTCGAGCGTCTCGAGCACCGAAAGACGACGCGAGTGTTTCTGAACCTGCCGGGCAAGCGCGTAGAGGAACTTCGCGCGAGCATTGGGCGTCAGTGCCTGCCACTTCCCGAGCGCGGCCCGGGCTGCTTTCACGGCGGCGTCCACGTCCGCGGGGCTGCCCTGTGCAATGTCGGCGATCTTCTCGCCGCTCGAAGGGTCCGATGTGTCGAAATACTGGCCTCGAGCCGGTGCGACCCAGCTACCGCCGATGAAGTGGCCGAAGCGCCGCCCGAACTTGTCGAGCCACGCAACAGTCAGAGCCGGGTCCTCCGGCGCGGCCCCATACTCCATCGTCCGCAATTTCTCAGCCACTGTCGTGTTCAACGCACCCTCCTCAAGCCAACGGATGGCGGAAATACGCGGAATAACGCCCGGTCGCGTGAAACTCCAGCTGGCGCTCGATATCGGCCAACATGCTGCTGGCGCCGAAGCGCAACAGATCCGGCTCCTGCCATCTTCGCCCCAGCTCCTCGCGCATCAGGATCAACCAGTCGATCGACTGTTTGGCGGTCCGGATACCGCCGGCGGGCTTGAATCCGACGATGTTACCTGTGCGTTCGACGTACTCGCGAATCGCGCGAGTCATCACGAGACCGACAGGCAACGTGGCATTGATGCTTTCCTTGCCTGTGGAGGTCTTGATGAAGTCCGCGCCCGCCATCATCGCGACCCAGCTGGCGCGCGCCACGTTGCGCAGGGTTGCCAGATCGCCCGTCCCAAGAATGACCTTGCAGTGAGCCTGTCCGCAGGCCTCTTTGAAGGCGGCGATCTCGTCATACAAACGCTGCCAATGACCTGCGAATACGTGCGAGCGCGTGATCACGACGTCGATCTCGTCGGCTCCCGCATCAACCGACCGCCTGATTTCAGCGAGGCGTTCCTCAATCGCATTCAGACCGGCCGGGAAGCCGGTGGAAACGGCCGCGACCCGTATGTTGGTTCCCTCGAGCGCGCGCCGCGCAGTCTCCACAAACAGATGATAGACGCACACCGCCGCGACCTGGATGGGCAGGTCCTGAATCCCCAGGGCCTGTTTGACCGAGTCGGACAACGGCTGGCGCGCTTTTGCACACAGCCGGCGCACCCGCTCCTCGGTGTCATCCCCGGATAGCGTGGTCAGGTCCATGCAGGTGATGGCCTTCAGCAACCACGCCACCTGCCAGTCTTTCTTGACCGTGCGGCGCGCGGGAAGTGCCGCGATCCGGCGCTCCACGGCGCTGGTGTTGACTCGAACACCACCGATCCAGTCGAGGTTCAGAGGTACGCCCGTGTTCACAGTGTGCGTGCAAGAACGATGAAAGCGAGTCCGGCCAGAAAGCAGGCAAACATGGCCGCCAGCAGCCCGTTGGTGCCCGGCGGGGCGGCGCGAAACTCCTTCCAGATGAATACACCCCAGAAGGCGGCAATGGCGGTGGCACCTTGACCCAGGCCATACGAGATCGCGAATCCCGCCCGGCCGGAGGCGATGATATTTAACGACATGCCCAGTCCCCAGATCACCCCTCCCAGCACGCCCGTGAGGTGGGTGCCGACGCTGCCTTCCAAGTACTGCCCGAAGCGCACCGGCGTGCCGATGAAGGGCTTTTTCATGAACAGCGTGTTCCAGACAAACGTGCTCAGAAAGACGCCGACCGAGAATACAAACACGGCCGCATACGGACCCATCTTGCCGGGCTCAGGCATGTGGGGGTCTGCATACATGGCCGCCACCACGAAACGATAGAACAGGCCCATGAATATCCCACAGGCTACCGACAGGACCAGCCCCTTCGTGCTCACTGCCGCGGTTGCCCCGGGTAAGCGGCGGTAGGCGATCGCATCGAGGATGATCGCCACGATGACCAAACCGACACCGAGCGCCAGCAGGCTGACGTTGCCGACCGGGGCGGCAACATAGGTCAGGACGACTCCGATGATCAATGCCAGCCCGATACCGACCGGAAACGCCACGGCCATGCCGGCGATCTCAATTGCGGCCACCAGCAGAATGTTGGCCAGGTTGAAGATCGTTCCGCCCAGCAAAGCGGAGCCGATGCTGGCTCCTGAGGCCTGTGACAGGTCGGCGCCGAAGGAGCGGCCGAGCGTACCGCTGCTGCCGAGAGTCAGGCCCATGATGAGTGCCAGCAGCAACACGCCGAGTGCATAGTCCCAGTAGAAAAGCTCGAAGCGCCAGTCCTTGCGCGCCAGCTTGCGCGTATTCGCCCAGGAGCCCCAACACAGCATGGTGAGCACACAGAGCGCCACCGCCAGCGGATAGCTTTCGACGACAAACATGGTTCCCCCCTCTTCCGGTTTCGTAAAGTTTGGTTTGCAGGTGCTCTTCAGCCAGCGTGCGCGCCGCGGCGCGCCCACTCCGCCTCGAATTCCGCCCGCTTGGGAAATGACTTCTGTGTGCCGACGCGTGTCGTGGACAGGGCGGCATACAGGTTCGCGCGGGCCAACGCCTCGTTCTCAGCAAGACCCTCGGCGAGAAACACCGCGAGGCTGCCGATGAACGCATCCCCGGCGCCTGTAGTGTCAATCGCCTTTACCGGGAACGGCGGGATGTGTACCGACCCTGCCGGACCCGCCAACAGCGAGCCTCGATCGCCCAGTGTCAGCACCACTTTGGAAAAACCTTTCCGCAGCAGATCCAGCGCGCATGCGGCCGCATCGTCGGCTGTCCGGACGGTGCGACCGGTGATGAGCTCGGCCTCGGTCTCGTTCGGGATGAAGTAGTCCGCCGCGACCAGATCGGCCAGGTTGGCCGGTACGGCGGGCGCCGGATTCACGATGCAGCGGATGTTGTTCGCGCGGGCGAAGCGTACCGTGTGGTAGACCGTGTCGAGCGGTATCTCGAATTGCAGGATAATGGTGTCGACAGCGCGAAGCTCGGCGGACGCCGCATCGACATCGGCAGGCGTAAGCCGGTCGTTCGCGCCTTTGACGACAATGATCCGATTCTGGCCGCCGGGCTCGACAAAGATCGGCGCGACGCCTGTAGGAGCATCCGAGACGATCTGCACATGGGTGGTGTCGATGCCGAGGGATGCGAAGTTCTTGATCGTGGCCTCACCGAACAGGTCCTGCCCTACCTTGGCAACCATCAGCACCCGACCGCCGCACAGGCTGGCCGCCACAGCCTGGTTTGCGCCCTTGCCGCCGAAGCCCAGGTCGAAATTGTTGCCGAAAATGGTCTCGCCCGGACGCGGGAACGCGTCCGCGAAAGTGATCAGATCGGTGTTGGCGCTGCCAACGACGGCAATTCGGGGTGTGCCTGGCATGCTGCTTCTCCTCAAGATTGCGGTGGTCACTGCAATTCAAAGCCGCTTGACGGAATCACGTTCGATCAGCGTTACGTCGAAGACGGTATGACGGGCGGGGATGATCTGTCCCGACAGGCTCTTCTGCATCAGTTCAACCGCTTTCGCGGCAATGGCGCCCATAGGCTGGGCTACGGTCGTCAGGCGCGGCGTCACCAAGTCCGCCCAACGGATGTTGTCGAAGCCGGTGACTGACATGTCCCCGGGTACTTTGACGCCGTGCTCGGTCAGGCAGCGAATCGCGCTGATGGCAATCAGGTCGTTCCCCGCGGCTATCAAGGAGACCTTGTTGCGATGCTTGACCAGGGCGTCGATGGCCGCCGATGTCAACAGCCCGTCAAACCCAACATTGACCTCCCAGACAATCTGCAGCTTGTCGGGGCACGCATTGACGAACCCGTCACGCCGCAAGCGGGCACTCTGCAGATCCGTTGGTCCGGAGAGCAGGCCAACGCGCCTGTGGCCCATCCGCAGCGCGTATTGCGCCAGCAGCTTGCCCCCCGCGAGGTAGTTCGAATGAACGACCGGATAACGCAGACCCGGGCGATCGACCAGAATGACCGGTCGATCCACCTTGCGTAGCGCAGCGGGCAGCCGGGCTCCCACCGGGCACCAGATCACTCCGTCCACCGCGTGCTGCATCAGCAAAGCGAAGCCGTCCGATTCGCCATCCGCGCTGCCCTGACTGTCGATCAGGCAGACCAATAGCCCCAGACTGCGCGCCGTGTTCTCCACCGCCTGGGCCAGCTCGGGGAAAAACGGATTGGTCAGATCCGGCAGCACCAGTCCGATGGCGCGCGTTCGCCCGGTTCGCATCGCCTGGGCGGCGCGGTTGGGGCGATAGCCGAGTTGCTTGGCCGCGCGCAGCACCTTCGTGCGCACGACGCTGCCGACATTCGGCTTGCCATTGAGGACATTGGAAACCGTTGCGACCGACACACCAACAGCGGCGGCGATGTCCTTGACTGTTGCCATGCGCGCCTAAGCGGATATTTTCGCCGGCGGCCTCAGCGACCGCGGCTCGGGAAAGCGTCGCCGGCCGGCCATTGCGGCTTTTGCGCAACAACGCATGGCTTTACAGCACGCTGGCCGATGGTGTAAGTTTTCACGCCACCAGTGTAACGTTTTACTAACTCGATGCAATGACCCGCGCGGCAGGCCGCCAGCGCGTGCAACACTGATAAACAACTAACACGCGCGTGAGGGGTTGTCTCGCGCAGGCGACCGTAGGGAGATTGCTATGGAACTCGGTAGCTTGTGTTCATCCGCTATTCGGCGTTTGGTACATGGCCTGTTGCGACATGCGGCGCGCGGACCTGTACTGGTCTTATCTGCGGCCGCTCTGACACCTGTGCTGCTCGTGAGCCCCGTGACCACCCGCGCCGCCGATGCCGCCAATGAGCCCGCTGACTCCGGCGCCATAGCGGAAGTCATCGTGACTGCCACACGTCGCGAGGAAAACCTCAAGGACGTTCCGATCTCCGCATCGACACTCGGTGGGGCAGCCCTCGAGAATCTCACGACCGCAGGCGAAGATGTACGCCTGCTGGCCGGACGAGTGCCGAGCCTCAACGTTGAGTCCTCCTTCGGCCGTGCCTATCCGCGCTTCTACATTCGCGGCTACGGCAATTCGGACTTCCACCTAAACGCCTCGCAGCCTGTCTCGCTAATCTACGACGATGTCGTTCAGGAGAACCCGATCCTGAAGGGCTTCCCGATCTTCGATCTGGCCCAGGTGGAAGTGTTGCGCGGCCCACAGGGCACCCTCTTCGGACGCAACACGCCGGCAGGCGTGGTGAAATTCGACTCCGCCAAGCCCGTTTTCGATATGGGCGGCTATGTATCGGCTTCAGATGCCACCTACAACACAGCCAACGCGGAAGGCGCGTTTAACCTGCCCATCAACTCCACTCTGGCGGTACGCTTCTCGGGCCTTTACCAGCATCGCGATGATTGGGTGAACAACGGCCTCACCGGCGAGAAGGGCAAGTACGAGGGTTACAACGATCGCGCCGGAAGAGTGCAGCTGTTGTTCAAGCCCACCGACGATTTCCAGGCGCTGCTGAATGTGCACGGGCGCGGACTGGATGGCACCGCGCGCCTGTTCCGCGCCAACATCTTCGAACCGGGCACCAACAACTTCGCGCCCGGTTTCAGACCCGACACCGTGTATCTGGACGGCCAAAACCAGCAGTGGCTGCAGACATACGGTGCGAACCTGCGTCTGCAATGGAACCTCGGCCCCGTTGCATTGCATTCGATCACGGCGTTTGAGAGCGTCCATGTCTACAGCCGTGGTGATATCGACGGCGGATTCGGCGCCAGCTATGACCCCCCGTTCGGTCCTGGCTTTATTCCGTTCGCGGACGAAACGGCGGATGCGTTGCCGAGCCATCAGCAATACACGCAGGAATTCCGAATCGAATCCACCAACGACAGTCATCTGAGCTGGCAGGCGGGCGCGTACTACTTCTACGAAGGGATCACCGTCGACAGCTACGCCTACGACACGTTATTCGGCGCAGGAGCGCAGAACGAGCTCGAAGTGTCAAAGCAGACCAACCACGCCTACGCGCTGTTCGGTTCGGTCGCCGACGATGTGACCGATCAGCTCAATGTTCGGGCCGGCATCCGCTACACGGAAGATCGAAAGAGCTTTGGTACGCTGAGCTATACGGCAACCGATGGGACCGCTTTGCAGGGCGATGTCTTCAGCGCACGCCCCAGCGCTTCGAATGTCAGCTGGGATGTGAGCGCAAACTACAAGGTGACCTCGGATGTGAGCGCGTACGCGCGCGTGGCGACAGGCTTTCGCGCGCCGAGCGTTCAGCCGGCCTCGCCTTTCGGAGCGCAGTCCGAGGCGAAATCGGAAAAGAACATCTCTTACGAGCTGGGTGTCAAGGCCGAGCTGCTCGACCACCGCCTGTGGGTCGATGCGGATGTGTTCGACTACGAGGTCAAGGATCAACAGTTGGCCGCCGTGGGTGGCGCCAGCAACCAGACTACCCTGTTGAATGCACACAAGGCCGTCGGCCGGGGCTTCGAGATGGATCTCGAAGCGCGCCCCATCGAGCCGGTACTGGTCACCCTCAATGGCAGCTACAACTTCACCAAGCTCGAGGACAGGAATCTCACGGTCTTCCCCTGCGGGGCCTTCCCCGGTTCGCCACCCATTTGTACCGTGCAGGGTGCGTTCGATCCGGCCACGGGCAAGGTGTCCATCGACGGCAATCCCCTCCCCCAGTCCCCCAAGTGGGTCGGCAATGCCACGCTGCGTTACGGTATCCCGTTGGCCGGTGGCGAGCTGTATGCGTACACGGACTGGACATACCGCAGCGAGGTCAACTTCTTCCTCTACCGGGCTGCCGAGTTCACCGGCAAGTCGCTTCTGGAGGGAGGCCTGCGGCTCGGCTACACCTGGGATCACGGTAAATACGAGGTCGCCGGCTTCGGGCGCAACATCACCAACAAGATCGTTGCAACCGGCGGCATCGACTTCAACAACCTGACCGGGTTCATCAATGAGCCCCGGATCTGGGGTGGTCAGATCAAGGTGAAATTCTGATCTGAGCCGCGCATGCTGGATAGCTTCTTCGGCCTCCGCAGCCGCGGTACCACGGTAAGGACGGAGGTCATCGCGGGCTTCACCACATTTTTGACGATGGCCTACATCGTCGTGGTGAATCCGGTCATCCTCGGTCAGGCCGGCATGCCGGTCGCTGCCGTTGCGGTTGCAACCTGCCTGGCCGCCGCGTTCGGCTCCATCCTCATGGGGCTGCTCTCCAACTACCCACTGGCAATGGCGCCCGGGATGGGGTTGAACGCTTACTTCACGTACACCGTAGTCAAAGGCATGGGACTTGCCTGGCAGACGGCGCTGGGTTGTGTGTTCATCTCCGGCATCGCATTCCTGCTGCTGACGGTCGCGGGTGTGCGGCAGCTGATCATGAGTGCCGTGCCGCGGTCGCTGTTCGCCGCGGTGGCCGGTGGCGTCGGCTTGTTTATCGCATTCATCGGCCTGAGCGATGCCGGCATCATCGTCGCGAAACAGGGCACGATGGTTGGATTGGGCAGTTTGACCACGCCGACTGCGGGCATTGCGCTCCTCGGACTTGCGTTGATCGCCGCGTTGCAGGCGCGGGGTGTCAAGGGATCGATGCTGCTCGGGATTCTCCTGACCGCAGCGGTGGCCTGGATATTCGGCGTGGCGCACTTCTCACCCGGTGCCTACAGCCTGGGCGACCTCGCGGCCACCGCATTCAAGCTCGACGTGCATGGGGCCCTGAGCCTCAAGGGCGGCATCGGCCTGTCGCTGCTGGAGATAGTGTTGGTATTCCTGTTTGTCGACATGTTCGACAACATCGGCACCCTGGTCGCCGTCACCAAGCGCGCCGGCCTGATTGCCCCGGACGGCTCCATTCCCAGGTTGAACCGGATTCTGCTCGCCGACTCCATCGCGATGATGGCAGGCGCCTTGGCCGGCACGAGCCCCGTGACGAGTTATATCGAGAGCGCCTCGGGCGTCGCGGTCGGTGGGCGAACGGGACTCACCAGCATTGTGGTCGGCATTCTCTTCCTCATCACGTTGTTCTTTGCGCCGCTGGTGCAAGCCATTCCAACCGCGGCGACGGCACCCGCGCTGGTCCTCGTCGGCGCCCTGATGATGGGCTCGCTCGCAGAGGTCGATTGGGCGGATCCCGCGACCGCCATACCGGCGTTCCTCACGGTGATCCTGATTCCATTGACCTACTCGATCGCCAACGGCCTCGCCTTCGGCATCACCAGTCATGCAATCCTGAAACTGGTTCGCGGCCAGGCGACCCGCCGGGATTGGCTCGTCTATCTGCTCGCCCTGCTGTGTGTGGTGCGCTTCGTTTATCTGTCCTGAGCGACGCTACTTCGGTCAGCCTGCATTCTGCGGGTAGAATCCTCGGCCGAATTAAAACAATTTCTGATCGGGTGCTGCGGCGCGTCAATAGCGACGTATCACGAGGGGGGACGAATGCGCCTGAGAAGCCGGGTTATGAATCTGTTACCGGACGATCTGCAGGATCTGTACGTGGCCGTGAGAGTCCACAAGACCCACCACGGAAGGTTTCCGAACCTCATGCGGCCACGGACCTTCAATGAGTGGATCGCGCGGCGCAAAGCTCTGGACAGGCGCCCCATACTCACGCGCTTTGCCGACAAGTACGCCGTACGCGACTACGTCTCAGAGCGGGTTGGCTCCCATATACTGACGGAGTTGTACTGCGTCACGCGCGATGCGGCCGAGATTCCCTTCGACAGTCTACCCAACCGCTTCGTGGTAAAGCCTACCCACGGATCGGGTTGGGTGAATGTGGTCCGCGACAAGAGTCGGCTCGACCAGGAGGCGTTGATGAAACAATGCCGCACCTGGCTTGCGTCTGATTACTACAGGTTGCGCCGGGAATGGCCCTACAAGAATGTGGTCCCACAGATCATTGTTGAGGAGTTTATCGACAATGGCTGCGCCGAACCGGCCAGTGACGTTCGCTTTTATGTCTTTGGCGGGAACGTAGAGCTGATCCAGGTTGATGTCGGGCGTTACATAGGGCACGAGCGTGCGTTCCTGGATCGCAACTGGAACGAATTGCCCATCAAGATGGGTTATCCGCCTGTTACGGGCGGTGTGCCGGAACCACGGCATCTGACCGATATGCTTCGGATTGCGCAGACGCTCGGCAAGGGGATGGACTTCGTTCGCGTGGATCTGTACGACACCGAGCGAAGAATTTATTTCGGGGAGATCACTACGACCCCTGTATGCGGCTGCGGGCATTTCGAGCCGCCATCGATCGATGTCCAACTGGGCAGACTCTGGGAGCAGAGTGCCGCACAAACTGGATGACTTCGATTTATCGGTCTGTACTCAACATGTGATGCACGCGCTCGGGGTCGCGGGCGATGATTTTCAGATAAGCGCGCGCGGGCTGATCGGGCTCCGTCCTCCCCTGCTCCCAATCGCGTAACGTGCCAATTGGAATCTGATATCGAACCGCGAACTCTTCCTGAGTGAATCCCAAGGCGCGGCGCAGGGTTTTCACCCGCGGCACACGTTTGGCATTCCGCAATTGCTCCGCAGTCATTGGGCGCGCGTCGGGGTCAGCCATGGCAGCTGCTTTGACCTGAGCTTCCGTCATGTGCCGCATCGGCATCTTTGGAAACGGCTTCTCCTGACCGTTCTCCACTACCTTCGTAACTTTGCCGTTAGAGCGAATTCTCGCGGTAGTAATCGTCTTGCTCATGTTTTTCCGCCCGCCGGGCCGAAATGACTCGGATGCGTTGTCCGCGCTCAGTGTAAGTCACGTGAACCAGAACACCATGTTTAGTTCAGATGTTTGAACGTATTGACGTTCTCAAACGCGCATGCAAATGGCTGGTTATCACAACGTGTTTGCCGGACGGTTCGTTCGACGTGTGAGGGCACCACGCGAATAGTCGCTCCCGGAATGAGTCCCGCCGCAAATGCGGGTCCCCGCCAACCAACGTTGGCGATCCTGCCTTTGGCGGCGACAACCATTCCCACCGAATAGCTCAGGTCAACCGGGCCGCCTGCTATTCGGGGAGCTTCCGGTTTATCGTCATAGACCAGCTGATAGCCACCGCGTGCGATGGCATCTATAGTTGACCCGTGCAGGCCAGGCAATGAAAGAGATTGCGCCGCAGTTGGATGAGGATGAGCTCGCCGCCATGTTGGTGTCGGTGATTCAGGGCGGTTACGTGCTGGCAAGCGCCTCTGGCTCGGCGAAGCCATTCAATCAGGCGATTCGGGGTGCAGTGAGCCTGCTGCGCTGATTGCCGGGCGGGAGGACTGGAACTCCTGACGGCGCTAGACTACCGCGATGGCTGCCACCGCCGATTTCCTCGATGCCCTGTTGTTCAGCGCGTTGCGATCGCGTGCGCCCCGGCGTGGTGCGTTATCACCCAGGCTGTGGACATGCGTGGGCGCACTCGCCATACCAATGTGGTCTACGTGGCCCGCGCTCGCCCTGTGGTCATTCGAGATGCCGGCGTTCGAGTGTCTCACCATCGCATTTGCGGTGGGATGGCTCGTCTTGGCGCTGTTGGAGCGACGTCCGCGCCGGCACATGGACTCGGGCCCGCACACAGCCTCGGTTGCGCGGCAGGACACGTCGGGCGCAGCTGACCCAGCATCGGGTGTGACTGAGCGGACTCCGCCAAGAGGGAATTCTGCTCCAACCTACCCGGTCCCCACGGTACAGACCGAACGATCGCCCCAAGCGACCGGCCGGCGCTGGCTCCCCTACCTGCCCGCAATCGCCTGTGCGATCGGCCTGTCAGGCTCCAATGCCTTCCACATCCTCGCCACGCACTACATCCCCGCCGCCGAGGCGAACCTGCTCTCGTACCTTTGGCCCGTAGAAATCGTTGCGGCAGGCGCCCTGCTCGGCCTGTTCACGCTTCGATCGCGCCAAATTGCCGGCCTAGGGTTGGGATTTGCCCGTGCGGTGGTCCTGATGGCCGGCGGCGAGCTTTCAACGTCCGTCACCGGCGTCGTGCTCGCGTTGCTTAGCGGGGTGTCGTGGGCGGCGTATTGCGTGTTCAGGCTCAAGTGGCCCAGTGGGCCTCTCCAGGGGCCTGAGACAGCGTCGACTGGGTCCGACGCATCACGCATTCAGCCTCCGACAAAGGAAGCATCCGCCAACGTCCTGGCGACCGGCTGCGCGATTTCGACAGCCCTTTGCGCTGGTCTGCATTTCGCGCTTGAGCCAACAATGATGCCGAGCCTCAGTGCATTGGGCGCCGCCGCGGCAGTGGGCGTCGTTCCGCTCGCGCTGGGAAACTTCGTCTGGGACGAGGGGTTTCGGCGCGGCGACAGCCAACTGTTGGCGGTGTTGGCCTATGCGACGCCACTTTGCAGCGCCCTTCTCCTGGGCGCGCTCGGCCTCGCCTCACTCACGTGGGGACTGCTCTTGGGCGGGGCGATCATAGTCACCGCTGGAGTGCTGTCGCGGGCCCCCACGTCCAATCCCTAGCCGACCGCCGGCAACCAACGCCACCCGCACCGCCACCAGTCCACGCCCGCCCCCTAACCACGCGCCCGGTAGCCGCCCCCGTAGGTTTGCCGTCGGCAAGCGCCAACTTGCCGTTCACGACGACATAACTCACCCCCGTGCTGAGCTGATGCGGCTTCTCATACGTCGCGTGGTCCTGAATCGTGTTCGGGTCAAACACGACCACGTCTGCAAAGTAGCCTGACTGCAGGCGGCCGCGATCCCTGAGCGACAAATTTTCCGCCGGCAACGCGCTCAGCTTGCGCACCGCGTCCTCGATAGTGAGTGCGTGGTCCTTGCGCACATACTGAGCAAACACCCGCGCGAAGTTACCGTAAGCGCGCGGATGGGCTGCGGACAGCAGGAAGACACCCTCGGGGGCATCGCCTTGCTCATCAGAGCCGAAGCTCACCCATGGCAGTACGACCTGACGCCGCACGTTGTCCTCACTCATCAGAAAATACGCGACGCCTACGCGGCTGCCGTCTTCGATGACCAGGTCAATGGCCGCGTCTTCGGGCGTAACACCGCGCATCTTCGCGACCTCGGCAAGCGTCTTGCCGGTCAGCGGCTTCAACTTCGGGTTCTTGAGTGACAGCAGGAGCACGCCCTGCGCGCCAGCGGCGCTGTACAGGTTTTCCCACGTCTTGGGATGCAGGACGCGCATCTCGGCGATGACCTTGGCTCGTACCGCCGGGTCACGCAGGCGTGCGATCCAGGCTTCGAGGCCGCCGTCCTGAACCCAGAGTGGCATGGCGGCATCAAGTCCTGTGGCACCCGCAGTGTACGTGTACATGTTTGCAGATATCCGCACGCCCGATGCGCGCGCGGTGTCCACCATGTTGACCACCTTATCGAGTTTGCCCCAGTTGTCCTTGCCAGCAAGCTTGAGGTGGTAGATTTCAGCAGGTGCCCCGCTCGCCTTGGCGATATCGATTGTCTCTTGGACGGCGGACTCTATGCGGTCGCCTTCGCTGCGCATGTGAGCGGTATAGATGCCACCACAACGGGCAGACTCCTTTGCGAGCGCGATTAGCTCGGGGGTCTTGGCGAAGTTGGCGGGCGCGTAGATGAGCATGGTGGTTACGCCGAGGGCACCGTCCTCCATGGCGCGGCGAACCAACCCTTTCATTTCCTCCAACTGTTGGGGCGTAGGGTCGATATCGCGTTCGCCCAAGACGTAGGTCCTCACCGTCGGGGCTCCGACAAACGCTGCCACGTTCGGGGCCATGCCTCGATGCTCGACTGTCTCCAGGTATTCGCCCAACGTCGTCCAGGTCACCGGGAATTTGATATCAGTTTGCCTCTCAACGAGCAGGCGCTTCATTTCTGGATTGAGCGGCCCCATCGAGAACTCGCCCATGACCTCGAGGGTGACACCCTGAGTCAGGTCACTCAGTGCCCGGCCGTCCGCGAATAAAGACTCTTCGGGGTGGGCCAGCATGTTGATGAAGCCAGGGGCGATGGCCTGGCCTTTGACATCGATTTCCTTCCGTCCGTGGAGTCCGCGCTCGGGACCTACGTAGGTAATAAAATCGCCATCGATGGCAATTTCGCCCGGGTGGCCTGGCTGACCGGATCCGTCGTAGACCACACCGTGGTGGAGTACGAGGTCGTGGACCACGC
>JAXDQF010000269.1:0-4585 GCA_034668025.1 Gammaproteobacteria bacterium
TAGACAGCATTGTAAACGGGGCGACCGCCAGGGTTACCGATGCGGTTGCGCGACGTCTACCGCCCTTACATTCTCATTTCTTCTACGGGGCCTCAGCAATACACCAAAGGCACCTTGTGACTTGGTATCTGTTCGCGACGGACGCGGAATGGGAGACCGCAAGGCAAAATGGTCTTACTTCTGATATCGACAAATTGACGCGGAAGGAGTTGCTTGCCGGCGGTTATCCGCCGGAGGCCGTGGAGCGGATATTTGTGAGCTTCGTGTCTGACGAAGAGGTTAGCCGAAAGGCGGGGGCCAATCGTTGGGCTTATTTTAAATAGACGTCACCGGGTTGATCGCTTAAGAATCCTAGAGCGATTCGCGGGTGGGATGCCACTTACCCGACAGTCGCCACGGGCCGCAACGGGTCGAGTCCGGCCACCTGTGATCGCCATCGCCGCGGCGGAGAGAGTGTGGGAATCAAGTCCTGCGTGTGACTGTACGTGTGAATGTTGGGGCAACGTGGGGATACGCGCGGCCACGAGACCGCCGCCAAATCAACGCCGATTCCCAAGAGTTTCCCACTGGATTAACGTGTTAACCGCAATCTATTCATGTCCGCGCTCAGCCTGCGCTAGCAGCCGAACGAAGGTGAGACCAGTAGTCTCGCTCTTGTACGACGTATTCGGATGGCTTTCGACCCGCCCCGACCATCTTTGTCTCAGCTGGCCTTCACAGGCAGCTCGAAGCTAGTGCCATTGACGGTGCGCAGCCGAAGCGTCGCGGCTTTCCCGGGCATGTCGGGCCCAGCTGTTGCCATACCGGGCAAGGTGATGGTCGCCTCGGCACCCATCTCTGCCGACAGCCCGAAGGGGCCAGGCGCGAATCGATTGTAGGCGAAGTCGTTCGCGATCATGCTTGGCGGCAGGTGGCTCAGCTCTGCGCCGTCCCACTGCTCCAGCACCGATCCGTCGCGCGCCATGAGCGTCGCAGCCATGATGTTTGACGGTGCCGCAGGCGTGCCGCCGTTCAGGTAGGCGTGGAACCGTACGCTTCCGTCCGGCAGCACGGCGCCGTCCGTCAACGCCAGATGGTGCTTGGCTGGACTCACAGGTCCGCCATGAAAAGCCGTGACGACGGAACCGCGATAGTAGCTGTACGTTGCGACGTTGAACACGACTGTCGAGGCGAACACCGTCAGCGCCAGGGTGCGGAAGCCGCGGTCCGGCAGTGGTAGCGGCATCGCGCCGCCCATCCAGCGGAACCAGCCCCGTCCGGCCAGCGCCGGCCAGCGCCGCAGCAGCGTGTTGTCGATCGAGAAAGCACCACTGCCGGCCAGCATGAGCGTGGCGCCCATTGCCAGGTTGCTCGCCGCCATAGTCCATTCGTCAATGCAGGTGGCGCCCTGCCAGCCGAACATCAGCATCAGGACAATCGACAACCCGATCGAGACCAACGCCGCCGCCCGCGTCAGGAACCCGGCCATCAGGAACACGCCCGCTATCAACTCGCCGGCGCTGAATATGATCAGCGAAGCGTAAAGCAGGTCGAAGTGGTGCAGCAGGAAGGCGATGATGTGGTCGGTGCCGAGCAACGCCCCCGGCATGGCCGACTGGAACTTGTTGGCCATCCAACTCGCCGCGTGCGGATCGAGCTTGGAGGGCGCGTAGATGAAGCGACGCGAGCCGCCGCCCCAGTAGATGAACCCCTGGATGAACCGCACGGAGAGCAGTGCCAAAGCGACGATGCGCCATGGATCGCTTCCCGCCCGCGTGCTGACCGAAGCGACGGCTTGCGTCGTTCCGCGAAGTGTAACTGCGGTCATGTCGTTGCTCCAGTTCGCCGAACCGGCTTCAGCCGGGCGGCGTAGGGTTGGAAGCCGTAACGCTTGAAGAGGAATCGCGTCACATGTCTCCTCATTTCCCGTAGTGAAAGCCGACTTGCTGCAGCTCAGGCATCGTGGCAGCGGCGCCGGGGATGTGGACCACGCCCGGAACCAAGTGGTTGGTCAGGTCGGCCGCGAGCGCGTCATGCGACAGCTTGTCGGGGTTCACGTCCGCTTTGATCAGCGCGGCCGCTTGCTCCCAGATCGCGTTGTGGCATGACATGAACACCACGCCGCGCCGCATCAGGGCGGGGATCGAATTGTCATCCGAGGAGAACGCACCCGCAGGATCCTCGAAATGTGCGGGCTCCGCGGATTCAGCCTTCCGATGCTCGATCAGCGTGTTGGTCTTGAACTTGTCGCCGGCGAACTTCGTGAGCTGGTACTTGTCCCACATTGCGTGGTCGAAAAGCGCGAGGTTCGCCGTGCCGTGGGTGACCGAGACGGCGAGGAAATCCGGATGCTTGAACGACCAGATCTGTGCGTTCAGCGCGTTGCGAATTAGGTTCAGCCAGGGCCCGGCGATGTCGGTGCTGTCCCAGGCTTGCCTAGGCACCGGCTTGTAAGCCAGGATCTCCGAGAGTGCTTCGTGATCCCACTGTTCCGGGTTGGTGAGGATCATCGGCACGGACTTGAAGTCTCGGCGCCTCGGAGCCTTAGCAAGCCGCTGCATGAGCGCGTTCAACTGCCCCGCATGCTGGGGCGTGAGCGCCGAGTATAAAGCTGCCTGAGCACTCGTCGTCCGCTCGATGACGAGGCCGATCGCGCTCGCCGCAATACCCAGACCCAAGGTTTGTATTGCGGCGCGTCTTCCAGTGCCGATCGTCATGGTCATGCTCCAACCGCAGACGATGGATACGCGACGCATCCGCGACCAACGGATTGTTCGGGTCGATTCACCTGACTTGACTGTGACATGAGTACAGCGCTCCTGATTGGCGGATGATCGAAGACTGTGCGCGCACCAATTCCCTGTCATTGCAGCAGCAGCAGCACCGGTTACCGGTGAAATCCGCGGTGTAACGTCGGCGGGCCAGCCGAAACCTTTGATGGCGCGGTGGCAAGGATCGCAGCGGCGCAGTCGCGTGAGGTTGCGCACGATTGCTCGATCACTTGATATGGGCGTCAACATGACTCGGAGTGACATCCAACGCAGTGCTGCCTGGCTGGGTGCGAACGGCAATGGCCGAGCGCTCGGCGAAGACAGAGGCCGAACGGAGCGGAATCAGCGTCGAGCAGGTGTGGCGCGCACGCGCCGCCATCTACCCACAGAACCGGGTGTTGGAGCCGCGCGAGGGCGCGCAGGTGATCGCGTTCCTGTGCAGCGACGCGGCCGGGGGCGTGAACGGCGAGGCGATCACCGTTTCTCTCGGCGCCATCTGGTCCCCGGTCATACCAACCCGGGCACTTCGAGATGCTGGAGTCCGATCGGATCTTCAACCCCTCGCGCGAAACGCTGCGATTCGTTGAGCCAACCGTCCTATCACGCCCTCAAACGCATCCTCGAACACCACGCCGCCAAGACCGAGCGTCGCGCGGCAGTTCCGGAGTTGCAACAGATCGGACCGCACATCCGCGATATCGAGGAATACCACTCGTTCTTCGAAAATGCACAACACCGCCGCGATGATCGGACGACGAAAACGCCGTAAATTCCAGGAAAAAAAGGCAATGACGATGCCGGGACCGCGTCGTCCCTGTCGCCTGCCAGCTGAGCTTGACCGACCACGCGAGGAGTGCTCCTGCACGGTGCCTCCCTTTGATCAGGCAAAGTTCCGGTTGGGTTGGGCAAGGAGTTGCGGCGGTCCTGCCGGGCCGCCGCAATCTCGATACCGACAAGTAAATGGCGGGGTACTAAGTACTCTTGAGGTTGCTTCTTGCCTGTGCGATCGCTGCCTCGACCTGAGGTTTCGCAGCCTCGATGGCGTTTTTGACACAGGTAGTGTCGTCGTCGGCGAGCGGTTCGTCTGCCAAGCACACCTGCCGCGCGGCGGCGCGCACGCTGTAATTGAGCATTAGCACGCCGTATTCTGTCGTAAGTGCCTTTGGATCGACCTGAACGCGCGCAGTGCTCGTCACCTCCTCGATGGGCGTGCCGACCTCACCGCGGCCGACGATATTCTCGGCTGGCGCCGAAACCGTGATCGGGTCGAGCTGGACGGGGTTGAGCGAGTCGGGATCCGCGGCATGCGCGCGAGCGCTCATGAGGGCGAGCGCCCCGACGGCCAGGGCCATAGGCAGGCTGCGGCTCAGCGGGTTCATCTGAATCGAGGTCAAATAACTCATTCGCAATCTCCTTCAGGTTGACGGCAAGCTTGCCGCAGTACAGTGAGGATTTTGCTCGGGCTCTTGCACCGGCTTATTTCAAACGGGTCCCCGGTCGCGTTTCAGTTGTTATAGTCGAACCGCCGGATGGCTTTCGAGGCCATGAATGGGGGAGCGGGCCCCGGCGAACTTCTGGGCGGTGTTCTCGCAGAAGACGGTGGCGACTCGAAATGCTATACCCGCAAGGCCGAGGATTCCCCAACGCTCGTAAGGCTCCGTGTTCTTCACGGCCTCAAAGCTGCCGGTCACGAGTGACAAGAATGGGTGGTGAACTGCCTGACGACTGAACTGTTCAGCTGCGAAGCATTGGATCGCCGCAGTCGGCCGCGGTCATTCGCGTACCGAAATTCCCTTCCAGATTGCAGTCATTCCGCATGAAAATTTGACGAACCA
>JAXDQF010000270.1:0-3228 GCA_034668025.1 Gammaproteobacteria bacterium
CTACGGATTTCTATCGGAGAACCCGGAGTTCGCGGAAGCTTGCGCTGCTGCGGGAATAGTCTTCATCGGTCCGACGCCGGACACGATGCGGTCGCTGGGTAACAAAGTTGCGGCTCGCAATCTCGCCGCTTCCGCTGGCGTGCCCGTGATGCCGGCCACGCCTCCACTTCCGGCGGATATCGAAGAGTGCAAGCTGCTGGGTCAGGGCATCGGGTATCCGGTGATGCTGAAGGCGAGCTGGGGCGGTGGCGGCCGCGGGATGCGCGTAATCGAGAGCGATGCGCAGCTTGCTGAATTGGTGCCGGTAGCACGACGTGAGGCCAAAGCGGCTTTCGGCAATGACGAGATCTATCTTGAAAAGCTCGTGCGGCGTGCACGGCACGTCGAGGTACAGATCCTCGGCGACAGTCATGGCGGACTGGTCCACTTGTTCGAGCGTGATTGTTCGGTGCAGCGCCGCAATCAGAAAGTCGTGGAGCGTGCGCCGGCCGTTTTCCTCACCGACGCGCAACGAAAGGAGCTTTGCGACGCCGCGCTCGCGATCGGCCGAGCGACTCGATATATCAACGCCGGAACAGTTGAATTCCTGCAGGACGCGGACACCGGAAGTTTCTACTTCATCGAGGTGAATCCGCGCATTCAGGTCGAGCACACGGTCACCGAATGCGCAACCGGTATCGACCTGGTGAAGGCACAGATCCGGATCGCGAGCGGCGCGCGGATCGGTACACCCGAGAGTGGCGTGCCACCACAGGATGAGATTCGAATCACCGCACATGCGCTGCAGTGTCGAATCACATCCGAGGATCCCGAAAATAACTTCATTCCGGACTACGGAAGAGTCACTGCGTATCGCAGCCCGGCCGGATTTGGTGTGCGGTTGGATGCAGGCACCGCCTACACCGGCGCAATCATAACTCGCTCATACGACTCGCTGCTCGTAAAGGTGACCGCCTGGTCCCCGACCGCCGAGGAAACTATCGCGCGCATGCATCGCGCATTGTGGGAATTCCGGATTCGCGGTGTTGTAACGAACCTGCGCTTTCTCGACCAGCTCATCACGCATCCTTTGTTTGCCAAGGGTGAGTACACCACCAAATTCATTGACACGACGCCCGAGTTGTTTCACTGGCCGCGCAAGCGTGATCGCGCGACTCGAATACTCAAGTACATTGGCGAAACCGTCGTCAACGGGAATGTGGAGACCAAGAGCCGCGCCCGGCCCGCGCAATTCAACCTCCCGCGCCTGCCTGCGGTTCCACTCCAATCGCCGCCGACAGCCGGAACACGCCAGAGGCTCGAGGAGCTCGGGCCGGAGCGATTTGCGAAGTGGATGTCGGGTGAGCGGCGGGTATTGTTGACTGATACGACCATGCGTGATGCGCATCAGTCGTTGTTGGCTACTCGGGTGCGGACTCTCGATATGGCGGCTGTTGCGCCTTACTACGCAACCTTGCTTCCAGAACTGTTCTCGATGGAATGCTGGGGTGGCGCGACGTTTGACGTCGCTATGCGCTTTCTGAGTGAAGACCCCTGGCAGCGGCTGGCTTTGTTTCGCGAGCGGATGCCCAACCTGCTGCTGCAGATGCTGCTGCGATCGGCGAATGCCGTCGGGTATACCAATTATCCGGACAACGTCGTGCGGTTTTTCGTCAAGCGGGCCGCGCAGAACGGCATCGATGTGTTCCGTATTTTCGACTCGCTCAACTGGGTTGAGAACATGCGCGTCTCGATCGATGCCGTTCTCGAGTCGGGCAAGCTGTGTGAAGCGTCGATCTGCTACAGCGGCAATCTGAGCGATCCGCGGGAAAAGAAATACACACTCGACTATTACGTGAAGTTGGCTCGCGAGCTACGCGACGCCGGCACGCATGTGCTCGGCATCAAGGATATGGGCGGTCAGTGCCGACCGGAAGCGGCGCGAGTACTCGTGACGGCGCTGAAGGAAGAAATCGGACTGCCGATTCACTTCCACACGCACGATACGAGCGGCATTGCCGCTGCCAGCGTGCTGGCCGCAATTGATGCGGGCGCCAATGCCGTGGACTGTGCGATTGACTCGATGAGTGGCCTCACCTCACAGCCCAACATGGGGTCGATTGTGGAGGCATTGCGTTTCGGTCCGCGTGATACCGGGATCGATCCCGCCAGGATACGACTGCTGTCATCTTACTGGGAGCAGACGCGCAAGCTGTATGGTGCATTTGAAAGTGACATCCGTTCGGGCGCGTCCGAAGTGTACGTACACGGGATGCCCGGTGGTCAGTACACCAACCTGCGCGAACAGGCTCGCTCGCTGGGCATCGATGATGCGCGCTGGCCCGAAGTTGCCCAGACATACACTGACGTCAACATGATGTTTGGTGACATCATCAAGGTCACCCCCACGTCGAAAGTGGTCGGCGACATGGCCCTGTTGATGATGACCAGCGGGCTGACCAAAGAGCAGGTGCTCGATCCGGCAACTGACGTGGCCTTCCCGGAGTCAGTCGTGCAGCTGTTCCGCGGCGATATCGGCCAACCTTATGGCGGCTTCCCCGAAGCATTGCAGCAGAAGATCCTCAAGGGGAAAAAGCCGCTGACGGAGCGACCCGGCGCGCATCTGCCGGCTGCGGATCTCGAGGCCGAGCGGGCCAAGATCCAACAAAAACTACCTCGTCCGGTGACGGATGACGACCTCGCGTCCTACCTGATGTATCCCCGTGTCTGGATGGACTACGCCAGTGACCGGCTGCTCTACGGCGACGTAAGCATTCTGCCGACGCCTGTGTTTTTCTATGGCATGGAGCCGGGGCAGGAAATCAGTGTCGACATCGAGCGCGGCAAGACGTTGATTGTCCGTTACGTCGCGACCAGCGAAGCGCACGAGGACGGCACCAGGACGGTGTTCTTCGAGCTGAACGGACTGCCACGTTCAGTGCGCGTGCAGGATCGCAGTCAGGTTGCCAAGCGAGCGCCGCAGCGGAAGGCCGAAGTTGGGAATATGAAGCACGTGGGTGCTCCCATGCCCGGGACCATAGCAACGATAGCGGTCTCCGTCGGGCGCAAAGTCGCACGCGGTGATGTACTCGCGACGCTAGAAGCGATGAAGATGGAGACCGCCGTTCGGGCGGAGGCGGATGGAGAAGTTGCAGAGGTGTTGGCGCGGCCCGGCCAACAGGTCGACGCGAAAGATTTGTTGGTAGTGCTGGCTTAGGAAGGCCAATCGCCTCGCGCGGCCCGACAACA
>JAXDQF010000271.1:0-12519 GCA_034668025.1 Gammaproteobacteria bacterium
CTCCAGAGAATGATGCTGAATGAGAACAGCGACACGACGGAATCCAGCAGCCCCATTGAAAGCGCCAGTGAGCTGCCCACGAAGCTTTCGACATCCTGTTGAATGCGCTGATCCGGATTATCGACCCGTTCCGGCACGTACTGGCTGCGATAGTAGTTTTGCTTTGCGAGCCAACGCTGCATCAGCATGTTCGTCAACCAGATCCGCCAGCGAATGAGAAAGGCCTGACGCAGGTAAAAGCTCAGCAGCGCGCGCAGTACGTAAATGGTTGCCAGACTCGCGAAGAGACACAGCATGAACCAGAATGCCTGCGCATTCAGGCTCTGCATGGCACTGTAGAAGCCGTTGTTCCAAAACGAGAAGAGGATACTCAGGCGTACCGAAAACAGCGTCATGAGGACAATCGCGGCGAGCCAGGCCAAAGGCAGCACGCTGCCGGACGGGTTGAAGTATGCCCACGAAATACGCCGGACCTGGCGCCCCCAGCCGGTCAACCGCGTCAGACCGTAAATCGTGACCGCCGCTCCAAGCGAGCTGATGAGGAAAGCCTCACCCAGCCAGATCAGGCTGGTACGCAGTTGATCATTCCAATCCACTTCAGGCCGGTCGCTTGTTTGCATCACCCGTGAGTTTTCGGGTGTCACTGTCGCGTCCCGATACACCGGGGCAATGTCATCGGCATTACAGTTGAAATGGCAGTTCCGGTCCTGAGAAAACACAGCCTCAATGAGGGCCGCATACCCAGCGCGCTACCGCCCCCGCCTCGCTGGACTCGACTCGCCAAGGCTATGAGGGAGGTAACGTCGGATACGTACGGGTGTTGGATGCGGAGCGTCTGGACTGCGCCTCCCTGAGTTTCATCTGCAATGCCCTGCCCGCGAATTGGCATTATGACGTATCACGAGCCCCCGATCCTGCGAGGTGAGCGGCAACCGTGCCGTACTCAACTTACAGGAGACCAGACATGCTTACTTTTGACCGTACACGCACTCTGCGCAACCGACTGCCCGTCGCACTTGCCCTTGGAGCCCTAGCCTTCGTGAGCGCTGGCGCGCAGGCCGCAGACTACGACGACATTACGATCTCCGCTCCGACTGTCAGAACCATCGGACACGACGACGCGACCGATGCGCCCAATGCGGAGTACTCGGAGAAGGCCAGCGTCAAGTTCGATCCAGTGACACTCACCACGAATTCCGGTGTGGCACTTCTCAAGGACAGCGTGTTCCACGCCGCACTCAAAGTCTGTAACTCCATCAGCCTGCCTTTGTCGCAGGACGACAACGGCACTTGCGTGCGGGACGCCGTCAAATCTGCGCAGCCGCAGATCGATGCAGCCGTCGCGCGGGCAAGGAGCACCGCGAATGGCTGACGGGATCGAGTGAGATAGCGATTGTGTTGGCCGCGGCGGTCCGGAACACCGCCGCGGCCGGATACCAGCATCTCGCCACAACCAGGGCGAGGGAGCGGCCAATCCTGGCAGGGCCCCTGTTCAATTGGACGAATGCGTCGCAGACGTCTCCTTGAGATCACGCACCATGTAAGTGACGGCATGTGTCCATGCTGTATCGTTGTCGCCCCTGAAGTCGTATGACTTCCTACCCACGATCTGACCGGACTTCACATCGTGAAACTCATAAGTCAACGACAGTATGAGCCCGCTGACGCGATCGACCCAGGTCACCAGCACCTGGTCCGCCCCAAGTTGCTTGCCGATATCCAGATCGCAGCCATTGCAGTCGTGAAGATAGGCGTACTGATTGGCGAGGCGGGTGATCAACGCCTGTGCGGGGGATGTATCCACCACGCGGTAGAGCCCACTGAGCTGCAGTTCGTGGCGCAACTTGTCACTCTCAGTGCGCAAGCGCGCCGCATGCTCCGCGGCAAACTGGGGACCCCCAAGATCACCGGTCAACTCAATATTGAGGACTACCAGTCGCGGTGGTTGAGCGGCTTCGGGCGAGCCAACAGATGTTGTCACCGCGAAGCAAGCGGCCAACACAAAGCACAAACTGAGTGCTTGGCGTTTATTCACTCTTCCCCCCACCGCAGAGCCCACGGATCAGGTCGACGCTCGCGATCAGCTGCAGCGTATTGAGATTGACAGTGTACTACGGCAAGCATTTGGGCACCGGGCAGCAGCTTGGACTCTTGCGCTGCATGATCGTCTGGGCGTCCTGACGCGGCTTCAGTGGAGACTCTGGGCTCGTCGAATTAAGGAATGATTGCAAGCATCGCGGCGGACATTTCATTTGAAACCATCCGCTTCCGCCTGGAGGCGAACGAAGGGTGCCACAAGAACGGGCGGATCACCGCCCACTACTCGCGCGCGGAGCTGTCAAACCTCATCGCCGCAGCGTCGGCTTGCGGTCCAAACCCGCCTCCTGCCCACCTCAAATGCCTGTTCCGCCGAGCGTGGGCGCGATCCCGATTCGTTAGTCTGGCCCGATTGCAGAAGACCCCATAAATACTACAGATGAATGACGAGCGACTCGAGTCAGTTGCCAACATGTCGGACTCAACTCCCGCAAGTGAAGCGTCAATCGGCACCCGTGCGCTGCTCATCGGGCAGTCGGATACGCCGCACGCAATCATGGGCCGTGCTCAGGCTGTAAGACTTTTTTACGCCCGGTGGCAGGGTACGGACGACCTCTCGGATAATGAACGAGCCATTGGAAGATCCGCCCCTGTTGCGGCAGTGCCAGTGCGCGCCAGGGTAAAATGGTACACGCACGAGGCAAACGGCAGATTGTCTGCTCTGCGCCATAACCCGACAGCGGAAGGTCCGATATGAAGAAACTGCGCGCATTGCTAACCTGGTTGGGCCTTGCGGCCTCTACCGTGACGGGGGATGTGGCAGCAGCGAGCAGCGAGCCGATTCCCGACGAGGACGACCCGATGAGGGTGGCTGCCGCGTGGAGCCTCAATCCGAGCACGCTCGAGGAACGGCATTTGCCCCCTTCGGTGGGAACAATTGGACGTCTGGCGGCAGTCAAGCGGTCGCCCGGCGAGTGATTACAGGCGGCTGTCGGATCGAACACCGGCTGAAGGTCGAGCGCGCAACTACATGGGCAATATCACTTGGGAATTCTGAAAATGCGCGGATCTCGCCTTCGAACCAACCTGGCCTCAGCAGCGCTGGCCATTGGATGCGCGCTGGCGTTGCCTGACATCGCTACGGCCGGAATGTCAGACCCACAGTCACCGCTACGCGCTGCCGCGCGGCCACAGGAGAACGCAATTCGACTCAACGAGATCCAGGTGATTGGAACGCACAACAGCTATCACGCGGGCATATCCCCCAACGAGGCGAAGCTCTGGCAAGCCAAAGATCCCACATCTTACGCCGCGCTCGACTATCACCACCCCGCGCTGGCCACCCAACTCACTGCCGGCGTGCGGCAGCTCGAGCTCGATATCTTCGCGGATACCCAAGGGGGGTTGTATGCCCATCCGGCCGGGCCGCGCCTGGCCGCCAAGGCCGGACTGACGGCCGATCCCGAGTTTGACCCCGGGCACATCATGGACAGACCCGGCTTCAAGGTGATGCATGTCCAGGACCTGGACTATCGAAGTGTCTGCCAACCCCTGGTTGCCTGTCTGCAGGAAGTCCGCACCTGGTCCCAAGCACACCCGAATCACGTGCCGGTCTTCATCCTGCTGGAAACCAAACAGAAGCCGCTGCAACTGGGGTTCCCGTCGCCACAGCCGGAGCAATTCACGCCTGCCGTCTTCGACGCACTCGATGCGGAAATCCTGTCAGTTTTTCCCAGGAGGGAGATCGTTACACCCGACGAAGTGCGCGGTCAGCACGCGACTCTCGTCGCGGCCATCCGCGACCGTGGCTGGCCTACGCTCGATGCCTCACGCGGGAAGGTGGTCTTCCTCCTGGATCAGCGATCCATGGAGGCGATCTATCTCGACGGCCATCCATCGCTTGCGGGCAGGGTCATCTTTACCAACGCGGAACCCGGTTCGCCGGATGCTGCCTTCACCGAACAGAACGAGTCACCCCCGGAGCAGATCACCGCTCTCGTCCGCGAGGGTTATCTGATCAGAACGCGTACTGACGAAAATACGACCGAGGCGCGCAACAACGACACGCGCCGGCGGGATGCAGTGATACCGAGTGGGGCACAGATTCTGAGCACGGATTATCCGGCCTCGGAGCCGGCTGCCAGTGGTTTTGTAGTTGGGTTACCGGGCAAAGTGGTTGCGCGATGCAATCCTGTGTTGCGGCCTGAAGGGTGCCCGAACACGTTGTTGGAGTAGCCCGAGTTCAACCGTACGAGGATGGCACGCCCGATCCCAAGTCATCACGGGTGTGGATCGGAGTTGTGGGAACGCCGGTTCCTCGAACTCTTCATCGCAGTCCCGGACAGACTGTTCAATCTCACGGTAAACGTGCTACCCAAGCCAGCCCCTTCGCTGCGCGCCGTAAGAGTACCGCCGTGGGCGATCACCAGTTGCCTCGCCAGATGCAGCCCTATTCCCAGCCCACCTCCGGATCGCTGGGTACCCGATTGCCCGGCCTGCGCGAACAAGTCAAAGACCGATTCCAGCTGGTCGGGGGGAATACCGATAACGGAGTCGGAAATCGTAATCACCGCTTCTGTGGCTTCGCGCCGTAGTGCGATGCTGATGACCCCGGTCGCGTCCGTATATTTCGCGGCATTGTTCAGAAGATTGCGCAGCACCTGCGACAAACGCATCTCATCGGCGATCACAGGTATGGGAGATTCGATAGGACCGATCTCCAGGCGATGGGTGGTGGGTCCGCTCACCAACACGCTGGTGGCGATGGCCGACTGCAGAATGTCACCGAGCTCCACCTCATCCGTTCTGAGCTCCAGTGTTCCGAGTCGAACCCTGGAAACGTCCAGCAGGTCCTCTACGAGGCGGGATATGGTTCGAACCTGACGCAGGATGAGATCCGAGGCCCTGTTGACCACCACCGGGTCCGTTGCTCCCAATTTCAGCACGGCGCTCGCGTTGACGAGGGGTGCAAGCGGGTCCCTGAGCTCGTGTGCGATGGTCGCAATGAACGCATCTTTGGATCGGTCGGCGCTGATGAGTCGGGCAATCTCGCCGCGTCGCGCGTCGGACTGGGCCTCCAGGACCTGCATTGACTGGAGTGTTTGATAGGCGGCGGAAGCAAAGTCGGCCAAATGGGTCAACACCCTGGCATCTTCCGAGTCGAAATGGTGGCGCCGCTCATGTTTAACGACCCACAGCGTGCCGACGGGCACACCACCAAGATAGAAGGGCGCGCAGAGTGCTTGTCGGCAATCGGGTCTGAAGCCTCTGAAGCATGGAAATTCACGAAGCGGTTCGCATACGAGCTGCAGCTCATTACGATCCAACACTTCGAGGGAAGGGCTGCCGGTCAGCGGCATGACCGCTCCGAGGTACGGCGTCCAGGCACCCGCAAGCGCCTGCCATCTAAATTGAGGCGCCCGTCCCGGAGGCGTTTCCAAAATGCTGATGCCGGCCGATCCGGCGCAGCAGACCTCGAGAGCGGTATTGGCCAGTACCGTGAGAATGTCCCGAGGTGCATCTCTCAGGGCACGAACGAGACGTAACAAGCAGGCATTTTCGGCCGCATAGTCAGGTGCGTGGACGGTCTGCGTTTCCAATATCTCGCGGCACAGAATCTCGGCCGATTGATCCACGGCTGGTTTCGAGGATGAGGTAGGCATTGCTCCCACTCCTTCAAAAGCCGCATTAAAAGCTACGTTTCAGCTCTTGCTCTCGTCGTGCGTTACCGAACACAGACCATTCGCATCGGCGGGCACCTTCCCAGCGAAAACGGTATCTGCGCCGTCGTCTGCCTTCTGTGCGCTGCCGCACGCAGATGGGCCCGAGGGCCCGCCGCCGCTGAGGCCTTTGCTCAAACGAGGAACGAGCTTTGCACTCGAATAGGGCGAGCGGACGTATACGTACTGTTCCGCACAGACGCTGCCGGCCTGATTACCTATCCTGCGGTTCGCGCTGAGCTGACCGGCTGATGTTGAATGCTCGAATCGACTACTTCCACCGCAATGGGCACAGTTGTTTCAGTACGCGGGAGCATCGTTGACGTGCACTTCGAGACGCAGCTTCCGCCAATCAACTCTCTTTTGCATGCCGGGAAAGACGGACGAGTTGTTATAGAAGTCTGGGCGCAACTCGACGCCCGCAGGGTCCGTGGGATCGCCATGACCCCCACCCGAGGTCTCGCCCGCGGCATGGTCGTCCAGGACACTGGCGGCCCGCTGAAAGCGCCCGTCGGCAAGACAATACGCTCGCGGATGTTTGACGTATTCGGTCGCACGATCGATCGGGGCCCGGATTTGAAGGACGTCGAGTGGCGCTCGGTTCATAGAGCACCGCCCTCCCTTGCCGAGCGCTCGACGAAATCCGAGATCTTCGAAACGGGTATCAAGGTCATCGATGTGCTCATGCCGCTCGAGCGTGGCGGGAAAGCGGGCCTGTTTGGCGGAGCCGGGGTCGGCAAGACGGTCCTGCTGACGGAAATGATTCATAACATGGTGGGTCATCATGACGGTGTCAGCATCTTCTGCGGCATCGGCGAGCGCTGTCGTGAAGGCGAAGAGTTGTATCGCAACATGCGGGATGCAGGTGTCCTTCCCAACATGGTGATGATCTTCGGGCAGATGAATGAGTCGCCGGGGACCCGCTTCCGAGTCGCCCACTCGGCGCTCACGATGGCCGAATACTTCAGGGACGACGAGCACCGGGATGTGTTGCTGCTGGTCGACAATATCTTCAGATTCATCCAGGCAGGCTCGGAAGTCTCCGGACTCATGGGCCGGATGCCCTCCCGCCTGGGTTACCAGCCGACCCTGGCCACGGAGCTGGCCGCCGTCGAGGAGCGAATTGCCAACACGGTGAACGGCGCGATTACTTCCATTCAGGCCGTTTACGTGCCAGCCGATGACTTTACGGATCCGGCGGCAGTCCATACTTTCGCGCACCTGTCTGCATCCGTAGTCCTTTCGAGGCAACGTGCGAGCGAAGGCCTGTTCCCTGCCGTCGATCCTCTGCAATCGAGCTCGAAGATGGCCACACCGGGAATCGTCGGCCGGCGGCACTATGAGCTCGCGCAGGAAATACGCCGGACGCTGGCGCAATACGCGCAACTCAAAGACATCATCGCCATGTTGGGACTCGAGCAATTGTCCCAGGATGACCGCAAAGTCGTTGCGCGGGCTCGACGTCTCGACCGATTCCTGACGCAACCCTTCTTCGCCACCGGGCAATTCAGCGCCATCCCCGGGCAGACCGTCAGCCTGTCGGATGCGTTGGCGGGTTGCGAAGCGATTCTGCGGGATGAGCTCGCGGACGTGCCCGAAGCTGCGCTCTACATGATCGGATCCATTGCCGATGTAAAGAAGGCTTCCGCGAAGCAGGAAAGCCCCGTTGCAGCTTGAAATACTCCTGCCGTTCAGCGTCTTTCTCGCGAGCGAGACAGTCTCCCGCATTGTTGTGGTGACACCCTCCGGATGGTTCGGACTGTTGCCCCATCGGCTGGACTGCGTAACGGCCGTGGCGCCCGGAATCCTCAGTTATTCGACGCCCGCGGACGGCGAAGTCAATGTGGCGATCGACCGGGGAGTGTTGATCAAGACGGGCGCGCAGGTTCGGATTTGCGTTCGCCGCGCGATGAGTGGCGCAGGATTAGGCGATCTGCAACGGGCGGTGACGGAGGAGTTCCTGGAACTCGATGAACGCGAGCAATCGATACGCTCGGCGCTGGCTGCTTTGGAGAGTGGCTTCATCCGCCACCTCGCCGAGGTTCAGCGTGCCTGAACGAGGCCCTCGCGGGTTGGATCCTACCGGAGAGTCTCTGAGCCGACAGGTAGGAGCACAGGAAACGCGCAAGCTCTGGGCGAGACGCCCGGGCGCGACGAGCGTGTGGTCCGGCTTCGGCATGTTCGGACTCATCGGTTGGTCCGTTGCGGGACCAACGTTTCTCGGCGCGCTTCTGGGTGTGTGGCTGGACAAACATCACTCCGGTGGTCATTCCTGGACGTTGGCGCTACTCGTCGCCGGACTGTGCCTGGGCAGCCTGAGCGCTTGGCATTGGGTCGCGAAGGAGTATCGGGAAATACATGCCGCCGGGGGAAAACGCGAATGAACGGCCTGGAAACCGAGTGGGGCGCGCTGCTCATTGGCCTGCTGTCCGGCGCGATATTCTTTGGCGGCCTGTGGTGGACCGTCCGGGCGGGCACCGCAGCCCGCAATCCAGCCGTCTGGTTTGCGCTCAGCCTGTTGGTGCGAGCGAGCCTGGCCATTGTTGGATTCTACTACGCAGCCGCGGATGGCTGGCAGGCCCTGCTGCTGTGCACGGGCGGCTTCCTGACTGCACGCGCAGCGATATTCCGTTTGATCCGGATAGCGGGTGTCAACCCCCATGCGGCTTAGCTCGGATCAACTGGTTCTGTGGCACCACGCCTTCGTGCAGGTCAATGCAACGATCGCGACCACGTGGGCCATCATGTTGGTGATGACCGCGGGCGCCTGGGTAATTACCCGCAGATTGTCAACCGAGCTCAGTATCTCGCGCTGGCAATGTGCGCTCGAAATACTCGTAGCGGGGACGGCCGGCCAGATCGAAGAAGTGGGATTGAAGCCCGCCCGGCGGTATATCCCGTTTCTGGGCACCCTGTTTTCCTTCATTGCCAGCGCGAATCTGCTCACGATCGTGCCCGGCTACGAGCCGCCGACCGGCTCATTGTCTACGACCGCGGCACTGGCGCTGTGCGTATTCATCGCCGTGCCGGTATTCGGAATCCGTCAGCGCGGCTGGCGCGGCTACCTGGATTCCTACCTGCAGCCGACAGCGATCATGTTGCCATTCAACATCATCAGCGAGCTCTCCCGCTCCCTCGCATTGGCAGTCCGTTTGTTCGGCAACATGATGAGCGGCGCGATGATCCTGGCGATTCTGCTCACCATCACACCCTTCCTCTTTCCCGTGGCGATGAGCGCTCTCGGCCTGCTGACCGGAATGGTCCAGGCCTACATCTTCAGCATCCTGGCAACGGTCTACATCGCGGCAGCCACCGGCGCCGGCGACTGACGCACACCCTCCTGTGAGTACACATTATGGACAGCACGACCCTCATTGCAGCCACTTCGATTGTCACCGCCGGCATCACAATGGGCATCGGATGTTTTGGGCCTGCAATGGGCCAGGGACGCGCGGTATCGACAGCCTTGAGCGCCCTCGCCCAACAGCCCGACGCCGCGCCCACTATCACGCGCACCTTGTTCGTGGGACTGGCCATGATCGAATCCATGGCGATCTACTGCTTCGTGGTGGCCATGATTGTGTTGTTTGCGAATCCATTCTGGAATCACCTCATCACCGCCGGCACCGGAAAGTAGGCCATGCTCATCGACTGGTTCACGGTCGGCGCCCAGGCAGTCAACTTCCTGATCCTGGTGTGGCTGATGAAGCGATTTCTCTACCGACCGGTCCTGGCCGCCATCGACGCGCGCGAGAAGAAAATAGCCGGCGAGCTCCAACGAGCCGCCGCTGCGAAGCAGCAGGCAGAGAAGGAGCGCGAGGACCTTCGGACACAGACCGAAGCATTGCAGGGACAACGTGAACAACTGCTGCGCGCAGCCACAGCCGACGCCGATGTCCAACGACAACATCTCCTCGAAAACGCTCGCCAGGAGTCGCAGGCGTTGCGTTCTAAATTGATAGCAGCACTGACTTCAGAGCAAGCCGAGCTGAAGCTCGAAGTCGTGTCACGCACGCGACGGGAGGCTTTCGCACTCACTCGCAAGACACTGACCGACCTGGCTGACACCCGCCTGGAAGATCAAATGCTGGAGGTCTTCGTTCGCCGTGTCGCGGGCCTGAACGAGGCTCAGAGGGCGCAAATCATTCCGCCGCCCCGCAGCGCTCACTCCAGGGAGGCGGTGTTGCGCAGCGCTTTTGAACTGACACCGGCGCAGCAGGTCAGCATGGCAGCTTCTTTCAAACACTGGCCCTGTGAGGGCGCAACGTTGCGCTTCGAGACTTCGCCGGGCTTGATCAGCGGCCTGGAGCTCATTGTGGACGGGCAAAAGATCGCGTGGAACGTTACAGCCTACCTGGCCGCAGTCGAGGAGAGGGTGGAAGGATTGCTGACTACCGCCGAGAGCGCACCGATACCGGTGACCGATGTTCAACATGCCACCGCCTGACTCCCTACTCGCCGACATCGACCGGGGCTTCGCCGCGATGCAACGCGCGAGGCAGACCCCAGCGCCGCAGATCACGGCTCTCGAGGTGGGAACGGTTACCACCGTATCGACGGGAATTGCGACGATCTCGGGCCTTCGCGATGTGGGCTTTGAGGAGCTCATCCGGTTTCCCGGTGGCCTGCCGGGCATCGCTTTCAACGTTGACGAAGAGGAGGTGGGCGTCGTACTGCTCGGGGAATACGCCCATCTCAACACCGGCGACGAAGTGGTTCGCACGGGCAGGGTCATGGATGTTGCCGTGGGCGATGCGTTGATTGGGCGAGTGATTGACCCACTGGCTCAGCCGCTCGATGGCAAGGGTCCGATCGTCACGCGTCAACGCCTGCCGATCGAACGCGAAGCGAAATCGATCATGGATCGTTTGGCGGTGACCGCGCCGCTGCAGACGGGCATCAAAGTCATCGACGCACTCGTTCCTATCGGTCGCGGCCAGCGCGAGTTGATTCTGGGTGATCGCCAGACGGGCAAGACGGCTATTGCCATCGACACGATCCTCAACCAGAAGGGTCAGAATGTCATCTGCATCTACTGCTCGATCGGCCAACGAGCCTCGGCGGTCGCAAAGGTCGTAGCGGATCTGACCGACCGCGGCGCGATGGAATACAGTGTGGTCGTTGTCAGTGAAGGAAGCAGCGCCCCGGGACTGACCTATATCGCCCCCTACGCGGCAACCAGCATTGCTGAGCACTTCATGGAGGCCGGGCGCGATGTGCTCATCGTTTACGACGATCTGACGCAACACGCGCGTGCCTATCGCGAGATTTCGCTACTGTTGCGGAGACCTCCCGGCCGGGAAGCTTTTCCCGGTGACATCTTTTATATCCATTCGCGATTGCTGGAGCGCGCTACGCACTTGCGTGCCGAGCTCGGTGGCGGATCCCTCACAGCGCTGCCCATCATTGAAACGGAAGCCCAGGACATTGCGGCCTACATCCCAACCAACCTGATCTCGATTACTGATGGCCAACTGTATCTTTCGCCCACGCTCTTCGAGCTCGGCATCATGCCGGCAGTCGACGTGGCGAAATCGGTCTCGCGCGTCGGCAGCGCCGCGCAATTGACGGCGTATCGCGCGATCGCAGGCAGCCTGAAGCTGGCTTATTCACAATTCCAGGAGCTCGAGGACTTCTCCCGGTTCGGCACCCGCCTCGAGGACACCACGCGCAAGCTCCTCAATCACGGTGAGCGGGTCCGGGCCTGTCTCAGGCAGACCCAGTTCGAGTCCGTCGGGGTTGCACAGCAGATCGTGATCCTGCAGGCGCTGACGGTCGGTCAGCTCGATCCCATCGGGCTCGAGCGCATGGATGCCGTCCAACAGGCGTTAGCCGCAGCAACCGCTCAGATTCCGGACGAGATCCGTGCACGCTGGCTCGCGAATTCGCAACTGACCGATTCGGATCGCGCCGCGATCACGGCGGTTGTGGCTTCCACATTGCTCGAGCTCCAGGCAACTCCATGAGCGACACCCTCGAAGATCTGCGCCGCAAGCTCGATGGAGCCGCCAAACTGGGATCCGTTGTCCGCGCAATGAAGGCCCTTGCGGCCGCATCCATCGGTCAGTACGAGGCCGCGCTGCGCGCGCTCGGGGATTACCAGCGTTCGGTCGAAGTCGGATTGCAGACGTGCATACCGACCACCGTGGTGCCCACGAGGAAGTCCGCAGGACCGACGCAGATCGGGGCGATCGTGTTCGGTTCCGACCAGGGACTCGTGGGGCGATTCAATGAAGTGATCGCGGAATTCGCGCTCGGAACACTCGCCGCGCTGCCCGGACCCAAAAAGATCTGGGGTGTCGGCGGCCGGGTTTGCGAGCATCTGGCCGCCGCGGGCCTGCCGCTCGCCGCACAGCATGCATTGCCGGGCTCCGTGGATGGCATCAGTGCGCTCGTCGAGCAACTTCAGTTCGACAGTGAAGCGAGTCACGCCGCAGGGGAGTGCACCAGCGTGTTTGTTTTCAACAACTGTCCGCAATCCGTGGCGCGTTACGGGCCGGTGAGCCTGCGACTGTTGCCACTCGACGCCCGAGCGGCGGCACATCGAGCGCCCCCGAGCGGCCCCGCGGTGCGCTTTCGCGAAGTCCTCGGTGCCAACGATGCAACCCGCAGCGCGCTGGTGCGGGAGCATTTGTTCATCTCTATCTATAAAGCGTGTGCCGAATCGCTCGCGAGCGAGAACGGCAGTCGGCTGGTTGCCATGCAAAACGCGCAACAGAACATCGAGGCGCTTGCCGCGGCCACCAGCCAGTCCTACTACCGG
>JAXDQF010000272.1:0-4978 GCA_034668025.1 Gammaproteobacteria bacterium
GCCGTAGCTGGAGAACCAGTTGCCTGGAGTGACACTGAAGAGCGAGGCGGGCAACGGGGCGTAGACCGAACCGCCGCAAAATGCGCACTGCGAGTCAAACGTCATCGAGATCGAATCGTTGGTCTTCTTGCGGATCTCGCGCCCGATGCCGGCGTAGGCTTTGACGCCCGTGCCCGGATCCCAGGCGCCGTCGAGCCGCAGCTCCATGGTCTGATCTTTGAAGTCACTGCCGCCGTCGGCTTCATAGTGACCTCCTTCATGAGCGAGATCAGTGGGCGCGTTCGGATAGTTCGGATTCGAGAACGCCATGTCGAAAATATGCGAGCCGGTGCGGCTGTCCCACTGCAACGTGGAGTCAGTGCGGCGGACCGTAGAGAAGTAGGTGTCGTCCGCACCTTTGCGGGTTGCCTCCGAATACGAGGCGTCCGCGGCCAGGTCGAAATTGCCGGGCTTCCAGTCAATGTTGTAGCCGATCAGGTAGGTCTGACTGATACGGGGGGCGCGCTCGATGATCTCATCGACCGTGCCGCCGGTGAATTGCTGAAATACCGCCGTGTTGTTCTGGACAACCTGGTCGACGAGGGTGCCGCCGCTGAAGTCGTACGCGATGTCCGCTTGTGTATCGAGCTCATTGAGCTTGGTGTAGAAACCGTCGAGCGACATCGTGAGATTGTCACGGGGCTTGAACTGCACAGTGATGTCGCCGCCATAACGCTTCTTGTCGGCGAATATGAACGATGGCGACATGTTGGACGGCATCGATACGTTGGTAAACGGAGCAACGTTGGGGCCGACACGGCCGGCGTAGTAGGAGTCATCACTGCTGTGTTTGACCCAGCCCGCGCCGATGTCGAATTCGTCCGTGCGGACTTTCCGATGCTCATACGAGCCGACCACCGAAACGCCCAGGGTGTCATCGATGTTGTGCCAGCTCGTAACACCGGAGAGTGCCGGGCCCCACGAGTTATCCAACTCCTCACGCTTCGCCTGCGCGGTTGCAGCAGCGACAAACGGCGCTAGCTCCAACGGACGCAGTGTCCGGATATCGATGGTGGCGCCGATGCTGGCACCGTTCAGACGGGCAGTAGGACTCTTGAACACGTCCGCGCCGCCGATCAGCTCCGAGGGCAACACATCGAAGCTGAATTCGCGGCCCTTGTTCTCCGTGGCCAGCGTTCGTCCATTCAGGGTCACCACGTTGAATTGCGGGCCGAGCCCGCGGACCGACACAAACTGACCATCACCGCGGTTGCGGTCGATGGTGACGCCGGTGATGCGTTGCAGGGACTCTGCCACGTTCTGGTCGGGCAGCTTGCCGAGATCCTCCGTGGCGATCGAGTCGACCACGTTGATGGCATCCCGCTTGATGTCCAAGGACTGCTGGATGCTGTGCCGGATTCCGGTCACCACCACCTCCTGCACCGGGTCCGCAGCGGCGCCCGTGCTCGACGGACCCTCCGTTTGCGCGAACGTGGCAGTACTGGTCATCGCACCCAGGACGAATGAATAGAAATATCGAGATGAAGTCGCCGTCATTTCCCCCTCCTGACAACTCTTCTGGCGCACTGCGCTATTGAGATATCAGTGAGCGTATATGAAATTTTAAAGAAAGCAAAGTCTGTGCGCGGAAGGGCCCGGAGAGGGGGCTGAAGGGTGGGTATTGCGGGGCCTGATATCTCAGAGGTGCCAGCACGACGGGGGAGGCTCTTGGGCCCGGCTGCGGCCCGGGTTCACGCTGTGGAATCCGCCGTGTTGGCAGCCACTGCGAGCGGCCCCCCGCACGGCAGCCTCACCGCAGCCCGTAAAAATCCTGCGCCGCACCGCTGAACAGCGAATCCAACTGCGCCTGGTCCTGCGCGCCCGCGTATTGCCGCGCGCACTCCAGCCAGTCGGAATACGAATCACGCGCGTGCAGCAGCACCGGCCAGTCGCTGCCCCACATGAGCCGGCCGGGGAAGGAGGCGACGAGTTGCCGGATGTACGGTTCCAGCTCGGCGGCGGGTGCGCCGACGGTCTGCTCGGTCCGCAGACCCGACAATTTGCAGTAGATGTTGGGAAGCAGGCTGAGCTCCGCCAACTGCGCCTGCCACGGCTCGATCTCACCGAGCGCGATGCGCGGCTTGGCGCCGTGGTCAATCACGATCGGCAATTTCGGCGACCGCCGCGCAAACTCCAGCACCACCGGCAGATGGCGCGGCTGTATCAATGCGTCGAAACGCAAGCCATGTTGGATCATCGCCTGTAAGGCCGGCTCCAGCTCGCGCCTGAGTATCCACTCGGTGTCGTCAATCGCCTGGAGCATGGGCCGCAAGCCGCGCAGCTTGGGTCTGCCGGCGAGCTCGGCAATGCGCGCCGGAGCCGCGGGTGAGGCGAGGTCCACCCAACCGACCACCGCCAGTACCACCATTGCGTCTCGAGCGACCTCGAGGATCCAGTCGGTATCTCGATCGTCAGGTTGTGACTGGACGAGCACAACACCCTGGACATCCGCGGCTGTAGCCGCCGCAACAGCCGACGCCTGCTCGGTTTCTGCCCGCCGCGTCGGTCGCGTCACGGCGGCAACACTGCCGGCGGATCCTCCAGCGGATATTGCGGCCAACAACTCCGCTGGCCCGAAATCGCGATAGATCAGCGGCCACTCGGCATCCGGCCAGGTGTGTCCCGGCCCGCCAATCCGCCAGAAGTGAACGTGGGAATCGATAACCCGCACGAGCTGTCCGCTTCAGGCGCGGTCAGAACATCCCGAGGATGCGCTGCAGTGCGGCCTGGAAGTGAGCTGCCACGGCAGCTTCGGCGCGATCTGCATCCCGGTCCGCACAGGCTTCGATGATCTCGAGATGCTCGCGCAGGGTACGCAGTGCCAGAGGTTGGGTAATCAGTCGCTCCAGCCGGATCAGGGTGACGTAGTTTTTCAGCCGCCGCGCGGTGGTTTCAATCAGCGGGTTGCGCAGCGCCGCGATCATTCCGCCATGCAACTGCTGCTCGAGTGCTTCGAGCTTTTCCAGCATCTGGGAGTCAAAACCGCGGGTCTCGATTTCCTTCATGACCTTGTGGTGCGCCTTGGCCATGGCTTCGATCTTGTCCAGCTCGGCGGTCTCGGCAAACGCCCGGGCGGCAGCGCGCTCAATGATGGAGCGAAACTGGTAGGTACTGCGCGCCAACTCCAGGTCCGGTTTCAGAAATTGTATGCCGGAGCGGGAATGGATGGTCAGGACGCCTTCCGCCTCCAGGACGCGCAGGGCGTCCCGCAGCGGCTGCAAGGGAACATCCAGCAACTGGACCAGCTCGCTTTGCGAAACGAAGGCGCCCACCGGGACCTTGCGTTGGAACAGCCCTTCGAGGATGCGGCTGTAGGCGATCTCACTCAGACGACGCGTGTCAGCGGACTGGCCGCCGTCGTCTGCCGCCGGCGGGGGACTCATCAACTCTTTGGTTCGCACCCGGATCCCTCGTTCATCACAGATCGCCGTTGGGCTATCAGCAGCACTGTAGCGGTCAGGAAGGTCAGCGTCGATGGTCCATTTGAGTTGCCTCACAGGCATTTTGCGCTCAGACCTTCCTGAACACCGGGGGCCGCTTTTCCTTGAAGGCGGCGCGGCCCTCGGCAGCGTCGGCCGTGGCGAAACATATTGTCTGCAGGTCGCGCTCGTAGGCCATGGCCTGCTCCCGGGGCATGGAAAAAGCCGCGTTCAGATTGAGCTTTGCGGTCTCCGCGGCAATGGGGGCCCGGGAGGCGATTGTCTCGGCCAGGGCACGCGCATGGGTTGCCAGGCTGTCCTGAGTCACCAGCTCCGTGACCAGCCCCCACGCAAGCGCCTGCTGGGCGTCGATCGTGTTGCCGGTCATGATCATCCAGGCCGCGTTGGAAGGGCCGATGGAATGTGCCAGCAGCGTCGTCATGCCACCGCCGCCGATCCATCCCAGCTTGATCTCGGGAGCGGCAAATCTGGCGCTCGAGGATGCGATGCGAATGTCGCAGGACAAAGCGGTTTCCAACCCGCCGCCCAGGGCAAAGCCGTTGACCGCCGCGATAGTTGGCTTGCGCAGTGTCTGGATGGCATCGCAATAGTCCGCGCGATTGCGAAAATCCCACGGACTGGAATAACGATCGAGCTCGGCGATGTCAGATCCCGCACAAAATGCTTTGGGTCCCGCGCCTGTAACGATTACGCAGCGGACGGCGTCATTGCGATTGCACTCCTCAGCTGCTGCAACGATCGCATCTGACATCTCAGCCGTCGCCGCATTCAGCTTCTGCGGCCGGTTGAGTGTGATCGTGGCTACGTGGCCGTCGATCGAGAACAGGATGTGTTCGGTCATGCGTGACTCAGCCTTGGTGGGGCGCGATCGTGACGGCTGCTGGCGAACATTTTCTGCAGACCTGCCAGGACCGCGCGATGATCGCGTTTGTTTTCGAGCTCCTCACGGATGAACGCCGAGGCGCTCGCCTGAAATGCTGTTGCGTGGTTGTGGCGCGGGCGGACGTGCGCGCGTTCGAGGGTCGCGGCGGTGTTGCGATAGAAGTTTCCCCACCGTGAGTTGACCGCATCGTCTTGCCACGCCGACCGTCGGCTCGGCTGGCCATCATGGGCTGGAATGAAGCGAGTCTGTGCTTCGGCGCTCATGAGCCAGCGCAAGTGAGTGAGCAATTCAGGAGTGACCACGCACCGCGTGGAGATCCCGATTCCAGTGCCGCCCAGTGTCGAGCCCGGGCGCCCACCGGGAGTTGCGCGTGGCGCGTCGGCAAACGTAATCGCATGAGTTTTTGGCCCGCCCGCGACGGCGTAATTAACATACCCGTATATCAACGGACACAATACGACATCATCCCGAGTCGCCATGTGACTCGAAATGCCGATCGGATTGGCGTCCCTGACCACTCGCGGACTGCGGGAAGCCAGCCGCGCCAGCAAATCCAGTGCAGCGAGTCCCGTCTGCGTCGATACAAACTGCTCCGGGTCGAGGGGGGCGTCAGGCG
>JAXDQF010000273.1:0-16218 GCA_034668025.1 Gammaproteobacteria bacterium
GGGGTGAAGGGGCGCGCATTTGGTGAGACGGGGCGTCAACGATCGACTCGGTCTGTCAGCTATCTAAAGATGCAGCATCGGGGTTGCATGTCACTGAACCATTTCAGGCTGTGCGGAGCGCATTTCAGTTGAAATGGGAGCGGGCCTGTGGGGACTAACTTGCTGCTATGACTGCGGCCGTAATTCCGAAGAACCACGCCATGCCGATGGCGATGATCCACAGGGGATTGCGCAGGTCATTGATAACCGCGGGCACCGACTCGTCGTTGGCGGCCGGTGGCGTGTCCGGGACTGCAATTGAGACAACTGGCGCCGCTTGCGGCAGTTCGGGTTTCACCTTGGAAGGTAGCATCTCGCACTCCAACTTCTGTGGCACGATCGCAGCAGGTCGAGTGGTCAGGATGGTGGAGGAGAGTTGCGCCTCGGTTTCCAACGTCCTGCCGATCATTTCAGTTGTAGCGGACGCAACCTACCGAGTTGCCACGTTTTAGCGGGTTACCTCCGCGGCGGAGGGCAGTTGACTGATGTCCCATCCGCCACCCAGCGCCTGGATCAACTGTACCGCCGCCGTCATCTCATTCACGCGCAGTGTGACTTCGGTTTGCTGATCGCTCAGCAGGGTGGTCTGGGCAGTGATCACGTTGAGGTAGGGGTCGATGCCCGTCTGATAACGCGAGGTCGCGAAATCGAGAAATCTCCGCGCGGCGGCAACGGCCGCCTTCTGGCGCTCGATCTGCTGCGAAAGAACACGAACCGTGGCGATGTAGTCTTCCACCTGCTGGAAGGCTGTCAGGACGGACTGCCGGTAGGCCGCGGCGTCGGCGTTGAACTGTGCGGTGTACTGGCGGACGGTTGCCCTGCGCAGGCCGCCGTCGAGGATCGTTTGAGAGGCCGAGGCTCCCAGCGACCAGAAGCGCGCCGGCGCGGTAAACAGGCTCGTGATGGCGGCCGCTTCAAAACCGCCGCTCGCCGTAAGATCGAGCGTGGGAAAATAGGCCGCGGTTTCCACGCCGATCAGCGCGTTAGCCTGCGCCATGGTGCGCTCCGCCGCGGCAATGTCGGGGCGGCGTTGCAGGAGCTTGGACGGAATGTCGACCGGCACAGTCGGGACCGGTGTGCTCAGGGCTTTTACCGGCATGGAGAAGTCGGAGGCCGGCTTGCCGATCAAGGTGGCGATCGCGTGCTCATAGATGGCACGGTTGGTTGCAATCCCGACGGCCGTCGCTTCCGTGTTGGCGAGGGTTACCTCGGCCTGCGCAACATCCTCCGGACTGTCGATGCCGGTCTCCATCAGGACTCGCGTGAGCTGCAGCGATTTCCTCTGCGCATCGAGGGTCTCGTTATACAGATCCTGCAGGGCATCCTGGCCGCGCAGTTGGAAGTAGAATTCGGCCAGAGAAGCCTGTTCGGTGAGGCGCTCGTTCTCGAGATCTGCGGCGCTCACCTGCGCTGCGTATCGGGCCTCACGCACTGTGTTACGGATCCGTCCGAACAGATCCGGCTCCCACGAGACGTCGAAGGGCATTTGAAATGTGTTGAATGTGCTGCCTGAGCTGCTGGTGGGGCTGGCGGCGTTGCCTGTGGAGGTTCCTGTGCTCGTACCGCCCGTAGTTGTGCCGCCGTTGACCCCGCCGGTTCCAAGCGCGCCCGACGAACGCGTCCTGGTAGCGGATGGAGCGGCCGTTAACGTCGGGAAGTAACTCGCGCGTGCGATACCGACCTGCTCGCGAGCCGCCATGAAATTCTCGAAGAACTGTGCGATGTTCTGATTGTTGATGTTCAGCTGCTCCTCGAGTGCGTTGAGCTCCGGCTCACCAAACACCTCCCACCATTTCCCTTTCAGGGCGGCGTCTTGCGGCTGTGCCGGCTGCCACGCACCCTCGTCCGCGCCGACGTAGGCGTCCGGGGAGCCCTCTTTGAAGGCTGACGGAGTGTCGACCTCAGGCTTCACATACGGTGGGCCTACGCATCCCGCGACAAGTGTTACGGCGGTAACAACGGCCGCCACGAGGGTAATCTGACATCTGCTGATCATGGACTGTCGCGCGGTCTATCCCGCGGCCTCCGCGATTTGTCCGCCACGGTGGCGCCGCGCCTGCATCCTTAGCCTCAGGGTATCCATGAGGAGGTAGATGACGGGGGTGGTATAGAGGGTCAGCACCTGGCTGACGATCAGTCCGCCAATGATGGAAATACCCAGCGGCCGGCGCAATTCCGAGCCCATGCCGGTGCCCAGCGCGAGTGGCACCGCTCCGAACAGGGCCGCCATCGTCGTCATGAGAATCGGCCGCAGGCGTAAGGTCGAGGCCTCGAAGATCGCATCGCGGGTGCTCTTGCCCTCGTTGCGCTCGGCGTGCAGGGCGAAGTCGATCATCATGATCGCGTTCTTCTTCACGATACCGATGAGCAGAATGATCCCGATGATCGACATCACATCGAGCTCCGAATGCGTGATCTGCAGGGCCAGAATCGCACCTACACTGGCCGGCGGCAGGGTGGACAGTATCGTGAGCGGGTGCACGAGACTCTCGTACAGCATGCCGAGCACGATATAAACCGCGACCAGCGCTGTCAGAATCAGGTAGGGCTCGGTGCTGAGAGAAGCCTGGAATGCCTGCAGCGTACCGGAATATTGCCCGTGGATGGTTGTTGGCATGTTGAGGCGCTGTTGAACCTGCTGGATCTCGTTGGACGCCTGGCCGAGCGAGACTCCCGGAGCCAGGTTGAAAGACACGGTGACGGACGGAAACAATCCCGTATGGTTCACGACCAGCGGCGATGTGGCGGGCGTGTAGTGAGTCACCGTGTTAATCGGGATCGCGCCTGAACCCGTGTTGGGGACCAGATAGATGTCGTCGAGCCCCTTTGGTGACTGCCAGTACTTGGGCGCCGCCTCCATCACGACGTAATACTGATTGAGTTGTGTGTAGATAGTGGAGACTTCGGATTGTCCGAAGGCGTTATAAAGCGTGTTGTCGATGGTCTGGGGCGTGACTCCGAGCCGGGCTGCCGTGGGCCGGTCATACGTCAATAACGCCTGCAGACCGTTGTTCTGCTGGTCCGTGTTCACGTCCTCAAAGCCGGGCGCCTTGCGCAGCGCGCTCAGCAGTTGCGGGCCGTAGTTCTGCAGCTCCGCGGAACTCTCGGCCTGCAGCGTGTATTGGTACTGTGCGGGGGATTGTCGTCCGCCGATCCGGATGTCCTGTACGGGTTGCAGGAAAGTGTTCGCTCCCGTCAACCGCGTCAGTTTTGGCCGCAGCTCGCTGATGATCTGAGATGCGCTCCTGGTTCGTTGATCGAGGGGTTTGAGCGCGATGAACTCGTTCGCAGTGTTGGTGGCTCCCGCGCCACCGGTGAACCCCATGACGTTTTGCACGCCAGGGTCGGCCTTGATGACGTCGATGGATTGCTTCAAGTCGTTACGCATCAGGGCGAAAGAGGCATCCTGCTGTCCTTGCATGCCGCCCGTGATGACGCCGGTATCCTGTTGTGGGAAAAAACCTTTCGGAATCCCGGCGATGAGAAAGACGTTCAGTCCCAGCGTCAACACGAAAATGATCATGATGAGGGCAGGGTGGTCCAGCACCCAGGTCAAGCTGTGCTGGTAACCCCCGAGTAGATCCCCGAACATCCGCTCACTCCAGAGGTACAGCCGTCCACGCTTTGAGCCTTTCTCTGAACGCAGCAGTCGCGCGCACATCATCGGCGTCGTCGTGAGTGAGACGACCATGGAGACGAGGATCGCGCTCGAGAGTGTCAAGGCAAATTCGCGGAACAGGCGGCCGATGATGCCGCCCATCAGAAGGATCGGAATGAACACGGCGATGAGCGAGACGCTGATGGAGAGCACCGTGAAGCCGATCTCCGCCGCGCCTTTCAATGCCGCCTGCACGGGAGTCATTCCGGCCTCGAGGTGGCGGGAGATGTTCTCCATCACGACAATCGCGTCGTCCACCACGAACCCGCTCGCAATGGCGAGCGCCATGAGCGAGAGGTTGTCGAGCGAAAAGCCGCACAGGTACATGATCGCGCATGTGCCAATGAGCGAGACCGGAACCACGACTGCCGGGATGAAGGTCGCATGGACGTTGCGGAGGAAGACAAACACCACCGCGATGACCAGCAGCACAGAAATGACCAGCGTCCGCTCAATATCGCTGACAGAAGCGCGAATGGTGAGCGTCCGGTCCAGAATTGTGATGATGTGCTCGCCGCGCGGGATGGAGGCTTGGAGCGACGGGAGGGCTGCCTTTACGGCATCTACAGTCTGGATAATGTTGGCGCCGGGCTGTCGAAAGATGATGAGGTTCACGGACGGTTTGCCGTTGAGAAACCCGGCCTGGCGCACTGTCTGCTGCGAGTCGACTACGTCGGCGACGTCGGTGAGGCGCACGGCGGCGCCTTTGGAATAGCCGACGACGAGCGGCCGGTAGTCGGCTGCCTTTGATATCTGGCTGTTGGCGACGATGTCCGAGGTGGAGTCGCCGTTTGCGAGTTGTCCCTGCGCAACGTTCGAATTCTGACCTGAGATCGTGCTCGCCACGGAGGGGAGGCTGATCCCATAGTGCGCCAGTTGCGCAGGATTCAATTCCACGCGCACGGCCGGAGAAGAGGCACCCACTACGTTCACCTGTCCGACGCCGGCGATCTGCGAAATCCGCTGCGCCATGACAGTCGAGGCTTCGTCGTAAAGTGTCGGCACGTCGTAAACATCCGACTGCAGACCGAGGACCATGATAGGTGAATCCGCTGGATTGACTTTCCGGTAAGTCGGGTTGGCGGGAAGGTTGGCCGGCAAATAAGTGCGCGCCGCGTTGATGCCGGCTTCCACGTCGCGTGCCGCCCCGTCAATATCCCGGCTAAGGTCGAACTGTAGAGTCACACTTGTAGTGCCCAGCGTGCTGGAGGAAGTCATCTCCGTGATGCCGGCAATGTGTCCGAATTGCCGTTCCAACGGTGTAGCGATCGCGGAAGCCATGATGTCCGGACTCGCACCAGGTAGGGAGGCGGCGACCGTGATCGTCGGAAAATCCACCTGCGGTAGCGGAGCGACGGGCAACACCACAAAAGCGGCGATGCCGACCAGCGCGACCGCCACCGTCAGCAACGTCGTTGCGACCGGGCGGCCTATGAATGCGCGAGACGGGTTCATGCCGTTCCGCCCTGGGGCTGCACGTTTCCTGCCTGATCCCGCGGACCGCGCGAGAAGTGCGACGCCAGTTTGTCAAAGAAGATGTAGATGACCGGCGTCGTATAAAGTGTCAGGATTTGGCTGAACAGCAGTCCACCGACCATCGCGACGCCGAGCGGCCTGCGCAGCTCCGAGCCGATTCCCGTACCGAGGGCGAGCGGAATACCACTCAACAGAGCCGCCAGAGTCGTCATCAGAATAGGGCGCAATCGCAGCAGCGCTGCCTGATAGATCGCCTCAGCAGGCTCCTTGCGCTCGTTGCGTTCGAGCTCCAGTGCAAAGTCCACCATCATGATCCCGTTCTTTTGCACGATTCCGATCAGAAGAACGATGCCGATGATTCCAACGATGTCGAGATCGAGGCCGAACAGGCGTAACGCGAGCAGCGCGCCTACACCTGCCGAGGGCAGCGTGGAAAGGATGGTCAGCGGGTGGATAAAGCTCTCATAGAGCACGCCCAGCACGATGTACACCGTAATCAATGCCGCGAGGATCAATAAACCCTCGTTCGATTGCGAGCTTTCATAGGCGGCCGCGGTGCCTTGATAGCCGGCAATCACGCTGGCCGGCAGGTTCTCCTTGGCGATGACCGCGTCGATGGCATTGAGCGTCTGCCCGAGCGAGTAACCTACACCGAGATTGAAGGAGACGGTGACGACCGGAAATTGTCCCTGATGCCCGATCGACAAAGACTCACTTCGCCTCTGCAGGTGTGTGAAGGCACTGAGTGGCACCGGTGTCGAGCTGCTGGTTGTGCCGGTGCTGGCGAGATTCAACACCGAGGGCATCGTGTTGAGCGACGAGCCGCTGCTGCTCGAGGCTGGTGCCAGTAGCGAGTTGGCTGTGGATGCTGCGGAGGCAGCTCCGGCTCCCGAGGAGGAGCCAGCGGTGCTCGATGCTACTGCGCTAACCGTGCCGGTCTGGGATGATTGGACATACAGGTCATGCAGATTACCCGGATTGCGTTGGAATTTCGGGTCTGCTTCCAGAATGACGTGATACTGGTTGACCTGGGTGTAGAGGGTGTTGATCTGCCGTTGCCCGAAGGCGTCGTAAAGAGTGTTATCTATTGTCGCGGGCGTGATGCCGAAGCGTGAAGCGGTCGCCCTGTCTATAGTCAGGGAGGTGGCCAGGCCGTCCAGTTGCTGGTCGGTGACTACGTCGGCGAGCTCAGGCCGGGCCTGGAGTTTGGGCAGCAGGTCCCGCACGACCGAATTGAGCTCGTCCGCGTTGGGATCCTCCAGCGTGTACTGGTATTGCGTGCGGCTGACGCGGTCGTCCACGGTGAGATCCTGGACCGGTTGCATATAGAGCCGGATGCCCGTCACTTGCGCCAATTTCGGGCCGAGCCGGCGGATCACCCCCGTGGCCGAGATGCCCCTCTGCGCGAGCGGCTTCAGATTGATCTGGATGCGGCCGCTGTTCAGTGTAGTGTTGGTACCGTCCGCTCCGATGAACGAGGAGATGCTTTCGACGGCCGGATCGGCCAGCACGACGTTGCCCAGGTTCTGTTGGAGCCGTGTCATCTGTGCAAACGACGTCGAGCCGGCCGCTTGCGAAATTCCCTGGATGATGCCGGTGTCCTGAGTTGGGAAGAAGCCCTTGGGTATGGTGATATAGAGCAATGCTGTCAGGACCAGGGTGGCCGCAGCGACCAGCAGCGTAACCTTCCGGTAACCGAGCACGAATTTCAGTGAGCGGCCGTAGAAGTCGATGATCTTCTGCACGACTCGCCCCGCAGCCTGAGAGAAGCGACCTTGCTTCGCTTCCGGCGTGAAGCGCAACAGGCGCGCGGACATCATGGGCGTAAGCGTCAGGGAAATGAACGCCGAGATTATGATTGCCGTGGCGAGCGTCACCGCGAACTGGCGGAAGAGGCGTCCGGCGATATCCCCCATGAACAGCAGGGGAATGAGCACCGCGATGAGGGACACGGTCAGTGACAGGATTGTGAACCCGATCTGCTCGGCTCCTTTGAGCGCAGCCTGCAGCGGCTTCTCGCCTCGTTCGATATAGCGGGAGATGTTCTCGATCATGACGATCGCATCGTCCACCACGAAACCCGTGGAGATCGTGAGCGCCATCATGGCGAGGTTATTGAGACTGAAGCCGGCGAGGTACATCACACCGAACGTACCGATCAGGGAAAGTGGTACCGCAATGCTAGGAATGATCGTGGCCGCAAGACTGCGCAGGAACAGGAAGATCACCATGACAACCAGTGCAATCGCCAGGATCAGTTCGAACTCAACATCACGAACGGACGCGCGGATGGATGTCGTGCGATCGGTGACCACCTGTACGTGAATCGCCCGGGGGAGCGTCGACTCGAGCTGCGGCAGCAGCTTCTGGATGCTGTCTACGACCGAAATTGTGTTTGCGCCCGGCTGACGCTGAATGTTCAAAATGACAGCCGGCGTGGAGTTTTGCCACGCGGCGAGTTTCTCATTCTCCACGCTGTCGACGACGTGGGCCACATCGCTCAGCATGATTGGCGCCCCTTGCCGATAGGCGACGACCACCGACTTGTATGAGTCGCTGGTCAGGAGCTGATCATTGGCATTGATTGTGTAATCCTGCGCAGGTCCGTCGAAGTTTCCCTTGGCGGAATTCAGGCTGTTCGCGGCCAGGGCGTTGCGCAGATCCTCGAGATTGATGCCATAGGAGGCGAGGGCAGTCGGGTTGGCCTGGATGCGCACGGCCGGTTTCTGTCCGCCCGAGATGCTGACGAGGCCCACGCCGCTGATTTGCGAGATCTTAGGTGCCAAGCGCGTGTCGGCCAGGTCTTCGACCTGCGAAAGCGGCAACTCATTGGAGGTGAGTGCCAGGGTCAACACGGGTGCGTCCGCGGGATTGGACTTGCTGTACACCGGCGGGGTCGGAAGATTGGCGGGCAGATAACTCTGCGCGGCGTTGATTGCCGCCTGAACCTCCTGTTCGGCGACATCGATGCTGAGGCTGAGCTGGAATTCCATCACGATCGCGGATACGCCACCGGCGCTCGTTGAGGTCATCTGGCTCAGGCCCGCAACCTGTCCGAATTGCCGCTCCAGCGGCGCAGTGACCGAGGTGGCGACAACACTCGGGCTTGCGCCGGGGTAGAACGTGAGCACCTGAATCGTCGGATAGTCCACTTCGGGGAGGGCCGACACCGGCAGCTGGAAGTAAGCGACCATGCCCGCGAGAAACAGCGCCACCATCAGCAGCGCCGTCGCGACGGGCCGGATGATGAATGGGCGCGACGGACTCATTGTGGTGCGATGCTGTTGTTTGTGGTCCTTGCCACCGTGTCCGCGGCCGGCTGCCGTGCTTGCTGCGGGCCGGCTTTCCGCACCATCACGTGCGCGCCGTTCTCCAGGCGATCGAAGCCGCTCATCACGATTCTGACGCCGCTGTTCAAGCCCTCCACAGCCGTGTCTTTCTCGTTGGCTGTCAGCGCGCTCACGGTCTGGACGGCCACTGTGCTGTTGGGTTTGAGCACATATACGAAGTCACTGGTACCGTTGTGTTGGACAGCGACCGTTGGTATCAGGGTGACGTCCTTCAACATCCGAACGAGCAGCTGCGCATTGACGAACTGGTTTGGAAACAGCGCCAGCTTGCTGTTGGGAAATTCCGCCCGAAAACGCACCGTTCCGGTCGTCGTGTCGACCTCGTTGTCGAGCGATGCCAGTGTTCCGCTCTCGATGAGATGAGCGTTGGATCGATCGAAGACATCGACCGGCAGCTTGGAATCCTCGGGCAATTGGGCTTGCACCTGTGGCAGATCGTCTTCCGAGATGTTGAACACCACAGTGATCGGTTGGAGCTGGGTAATGACGATGAGGGCAGAACCGCTGCCGGCGAACACGGTGTTGCCCGGATCCACGAGGCGCAGTCCAACGCGGCCGGCGATCGGTGCGACAATGTGGCAGTACTCGAGCTGCACCTCGTCGTACGCCACGGTGCCGTGATCTGCCTTGACGGTGCCTTCGTTCTGGACCACCGTTTGGACCTGATCGTCCAGCTGCTGTTTCGCAATCGCGTTCCTGGAGTAGGCATCCCGATAGCGCTGCAGATCCATCCTGGCCTGTGCCAGCAAGCCCTCGTCGTGTTGCAGAGTGCCTTGCGCCTGCGTCAGCGTCGCCTGGTAAGGCCGAGGATCGATGTCGATGAGGGGTTCGCCCTTGCGCACCATCTGACCTTCACGATAATGCACTTCCATCACTCGGCCGGTGATCTGACTGTAGACCGTGACCGTGTAGGTCGGTGTCACTGTACCGAGCGCATTGACATAGATCCCCATGTCGCCGGTTCGGGACTGTCCCGCTGTTATGGCCGCATCGCCTCGGGGTACGCCTCCGCCGGTCTTTTGTTGAGATGATTGGGTGAAGTGGTGCAGCAGAAAGAATCCGAGCAGCAGGAGCGCCACAACGATGACCCGAGGCCTGCGGTACCACGTGCTCGCGCGGGGTGCTGGAGGTTGGCTGCCATCATTTGTCATGCAGCAGCACTCTAAGGTTCGAGCTGCGCCAGGTACGCGGCAGCCGCTTCGATTTGCTCCTCATCCAACCTCGCCGCGACCGCGGTCATCGTGCCAGGTTGCGGGGTTGTTCCCCGGGCGCGTGCTTGAAACTCGTGCAGCCGATTGATGACGAACTGCGCGGGTTCAGCGGCAATACTCGGAAAGCGAGCACCGTTACCTTTCCCTCGTGCGGCGTGACAGCTGAAGCAGGCATCCACGTTCGCGGCGCCCTTTTCGGCAAGTTGCTGTCCCGCGAACACGCGCTCAGTTGATTGCGGAACGGCGGTCTCGAGCCGTGGGGCGCGCTGATTGGAAAAGTAGTCGGCGAGCTGGCGAATCTCCAGATCGCTCAGATTCCGTGAGATCGACTGCATGATTGCACTGGCTCGCGTGCCCGTCTTGAACACAGAAAGCGCGTGGTTGATGTAGTCGGCGTTCTGTCCCGCGAGGCGGGGCACTCCGCCTGGGCCACCTTCGCCGTGCACCCCGTGACACACAGTGCACTTGGATGCCTCCACTCGCCCTGGAGGGTCTGCCAGTGCCGATGTCACATGCGAAGCAAGGAACAGGCTAACAGTGGCGACAATCCTTGCTATCACACAGCCGCTGACGGGCGGAAAGATGCTCGCCCGTTTGCCCGCCATTGCGCTCGCGACGGCAGTCGGAAAGTGATTCTTCGCCTTCAAACTCTGGTTCATATGATGAGTCCGCCTGCACCGAAGCTATGCGGCCGTCATTAGAGTTGTATTTCGTCGAACCGTGCCCGCCATTGCAAATGAAATACCGGTGACGCGCCGGTTGCGGGCGTCGCGTCAATGGCATCACGGTGCTCTGTCAGTTATGGACACCTCATGGCGCCAGGCCTGATTTGACTGCGTCTGTAAAACGATGCTCCAAACGCGGCCATTTCGAGTCGCCGCTCGACTCCCGCTTGCCTGGGCGAGCGACGATTCGCGCCACGCCCGGTACCGATGCAGGATATTCACGCTCGTCCTGGAGCATCCCGCGACGCTGAGCGATTGCGACTGCCTCGGTCCGGCTTGCCGCATGCAGCTTGTCCAGAACCGATTTAACATGCGTTTTCACGGTCCCGATGGCGACGTTCAGCTCCATGGCAATGCGCTTGTTACTGCGTCCGAGCATCATCTCTCGCAGTATGTCTCCTTCCCTGCGCGTCAGGGCTCGCTGATTCATCCACTCGCCAACGCGGCCGGCGACCATTGGACCCAGGGCCGTACCGCCGAGGCGCACGGCGCGCAAACCATCGAACAGATCCTGAAGACTGCAGCCGAGCAAAAGGTAACCACGTGCTCCTTGCTCCAACGCGCGGCAAACCCTCGCTTCGGCGTCACTATGCGTCAGAATCACGACTCGATGGCTCGCCGGCCCGGCGGATGCGATCAGTCGCATACCCATATCGTAGTCCGCGACTACAACATCTGCGGCCGGCAGGTCACGGGCTGTCCCGTTCGATAGCTTCGATGCGGGCCTGTAAATGTGCGCCTCGAAGTCGCGCTGTGATTGCAGGGTGACGGCGAGTCCTGCCGCTATCAGCGGGTCGCCATGCGCAATGAGAACCTTGATCGTGGGGGATGGGGTCATAGTCAAACGTCTCTTGTGGCAACGGCTTGCAATGCGTGCCACTAGTTTCAGTCCGGACGGTTGACCGTTTATGTCGGGGATCGCAGCGCGAATTACAGTTGTAACTGTCGACACCGCTGCTGATGGGTCGCCCGAATGCCGCCATTATTTCAACCGAAACGAAAGGCGCCGTGCGCTGAAATGCGCCGAAAATTGACCGCATCCAGTCTGAAGGCAACCGCGATCCTGAGCGCCGTCGTCCCCGGCGGCCGTCGCTCTGTGCAGGGCGGTAATGTTTATAACCAACGCGCTGATGGAGAGTAAAATGAGCAGTCGCAAAACCTTGTTGAGTATGGCAGCAATGTGCGCCATGGCGTGCGCGGGCATCGTAGCGTGCGCGACGCACAGTCCCTACAATCCAGCTCACTTGAGCGAAGCTCAATACACTAAAGTAGCGGGCATCTGTCAGAACGTGATGGGCTTGAGCCCCTCGGAGCCGCAAACCGGCGGTTACTGGCGGGGTAATGACCAGCTGGGTTACTTCACGAGCCACTATCGCGGCTGCATTGTTGGCTTGTCGGACTCGCTGCAGCTGGTGGACGGGTCGCTTGTGATGCAACATGCGGAGAACGACTGTCGCGCGAAGGGTTTCCGCACGGGCAGCCCGGACCTGGCACTATGCGTGCTGCAAACAGCCCAAAGTCAATCCGAGCCAACACCCGTCGAGGGATCCGCCGCCGCGGCGACGGCGGTCAGCGTGAAGCTGCCGACCGCGGGGTCTTATTATCGCGCATCGCCTCAAGAGGCTGTACGGCGTGAGCAGATGGCCTGCGCGGCGCTTGGCCTGGACCCCGCGAAGGAAGCCTTCGACCGCTGCGTGAAAAAGCTCGACGATACCTTCTACGACATCGACAACCCCATCAGCTATTAGCGCAGGACATCGGCCCGACCGCGGCAAGAAGCGAGCTCATCCGCGAAGCACTTCGGCTGTTCGTTCGCGCGCGAGGGCGCACCGGTCGGGCGCGATCAGCCGATGGGAATTAACTCTGCTCGAAGTGATCCACCATGCCCTAAGTAGGAAATCAGGGGTCGAGAGGTAATTGATTTCAAATGTAATCCGGCGCGAGCATCCCGTAACCGTGTGGCAATTCGTCCGGTGAACACTCCCTCATCGCCGAGCTAGTGCATGCAGGAGAGGATCAAAATGCGCGAGCCATGCCGCAGCGACGAATCATCGCAGACGGCGCTGTCGCTCCGTGATTTGTCGTCAACGGCAGTTCGACCTGCAGGGCTCGTACACCAAGCGCAAGATCTTCGAGGTCATCTGCGGCGCGCCCGATACGAATCTGACCGGCGGCATGCTTGTCGTTGCGCTACTACCGCGCGGTCCTTCTACATCTCGCTCATCCCCGTGCGCATTATTTCGGTTTCAAGGAGAACCAACAGATGGGCGATTCCAGCGACATCAATCTGACCCGGCGTGACTTTCTCATCGCCGGAGCCACGTCCGCGGTGGCGGTGTCGCTGCCATCCACGGTGGCTGCTACCGATCCTCCCCCGGTCGCGGCGCCCGTCGTCTCAAAGGTGACGCTGCAGGTCAACGGCAACGTCCGGAAGCTCAGTCTCGATACCCGGACCACGCTGTTGGACGCGCTGCGCGAGCACTTGCATCTCACCGGCAGCAAGAAGGGCTGCGATCACGGTCAATGCGGCGCTTGCTCGGTGATCATCGACGGCCGCCGGATGCTTTCGTGCCTGACGCTGGCGGTCATGCACGAGCGTCATGCGATCACGACAATCGAGGGGCTGGGCACGCCGGGGAACCTGCACCCGATGCAGGCTTCCTTCGTGAAGCACGACGGGTACCAGTGCGGCTATTGCACGCCCGGGCAGATCTGCTCGGCCGTGGCGATGCTCGGCGAGATCAAGGCCGGCATCCCGAGCCTCGTCAGCGCCGACCTCACTGCAGGGCCGCAGCCGACGCCCGAAGAGATACGCGAGCGGATGAGCGGCAACATCTGCCGTTGCGGAGCCTATTCCAACATTGTCGATGCCATCACCGATGTCCCCTGGAGGAACGCATGAGATCCTTCACCTACGAACGCGCGGGCTCTCCGGCCGAGGCTGTGGCGGCCGCGGCGCGCACACCGGGGGCCAAGTTCATCGCCGGCGGCACGAATCTGCTGGACCTGATGAAGAACGAGATCGAGACGCCCATGCATCTCATCGACGTGAACGGCCTCGCGCTGGACAAGATCGAAGCCACGCCAGAGGGCGGGCTGCGCATCGGTGCGTTGGTGCGCAACACGGATCTCGCCGCGGATCCGCGCGTGCGTCGGGACTATGGCGTGCTGTCGCGCGCGATACTTGCCGGCGCCTCCGGCCAGTTGCGCAACGCAGCGACGACCGGAGGCAACCTGATGCAGCGGACCCGTTGCCCCTATTTCTACGACACCAATCAACCTTGCAACAAGCGCGTGCCCGGCAGCGGCTGCGGCGCGATCGGCGGTTTCAGCCGCGGGCATGCGGTCATTGGCGTGAGCGACGTTTGCATCGCCACCCATCCGAGCGACATGGCAGTTGCGATGCGCGCGCTCGACGCGACGGTTGAAACCATCCGGCCGGATGGCTCGACGCGAACAATTCCCATCGCCCAGTTCCACCGGCTGCCCGGCGATACGCCGCAGATTGAGACCGTGCTCTCCTCAGGCGAGCTCATCACGGCGGCGACCTTGCCCAAGCCTCTCGGCGGCATGCACATTTACCGCAAGGTGCGCGACCGCGTCTCCTATGCCTTCGCCCTGGTCTCGGTCGCTGCGATTGTTCAACGCGACGGCACCGGACGCGTCGCGTTGGGCGGCGTGGCGCACAAGCCCTGGCGTGTCGAAGCGGCCGAGGCCCAGATGCCGCACGGCGCGAAGGCGGTGACGGCGCAGCTGCTCATGGGTGCGCGCACGACTCCCGAGAACGCATTCAAATTGTCCCTGGCCGAGCGCACGCTCGCCGCGGTGCTGGCCGAAGCGAAAGGTGACGCATGAAGTTCGACGTTCCCGCGAGCACCAATCCGATCGACCAGCTCAAGGTGGTCGGCCAACCCATCGATCGGATCGACGGGCCGCGAAAAACTACCGGCACCGCGCCGTACGCCTATGAGTGGCACGACGTCGCGCCCAACCCAGGTTATGGGTATGTGATCGGCTCGGCCATCCCGAAGGGCCGGATCGCTTCCATCGATTTGACCGCCGCCAGGTCCGCGCCCGGCGTGCTGGCCATCGTGACAGCGAGCAATGCCGGGCGGCTCGGCAGGGCCGAGCACAACACCGCCAGGCTGCTCGGAGGCCCCGAGATCCAGCACTACCACCAGGCGATCGCGCTGGTGGTGGCCGAAACGTTCGAGCAGGCGCGCGCCGCGGCGCAGCTGGTTCGCGTCGACTATGTCAAGGCTCAAGGATCCTTCGACCTTGCCGCGGCGAAAGGCTCGGCGACCAAGCCCCCGGGGATCACCGGCGGCGCGGCCGATACCGCGGTGGGTGATTTTGCCGGCGCGTTCGCCGCGGCGCCGGTCCAGCTCGACTCCACCTATACGACGCCGGACCACAGCCACTCGATGATGGAGCCGCATGCTTCGATCGCGGCCTGGAGCGGGGGCAAGGTCACGGTCTGGACCTCGAACCAGATGCTCGACCAGAACCGGGGTGACCTGGCGCAGACGCTTGGCATCCCGAAGGAAAATGTCCGGCTGATCTCGCCCTACATCGGGGGCGGCTTCGGCAGCAAGCTGTGGGTGCGTTCCGACGCGGTGCTCGCGGCGCTCGGCTCCCGTGCGGCCGCGCGGCCGGTGAAGGTGGCGCTGACGCGGCCGTTGATACCCAACAACACGACGCATCGACCCGCCACGATCCAGCGCATCCGCATCGGCGCTACACGCGATGGCGACATCACAGCCATCGGCCATGAGTGCTGGTCCGGCAACCTGCCGGGCGGTAAGGCCGACGGCGCGGTCAACCCAACCCGCCTGCTCTATGCTAGCGCGAACCGGATGACGGCCACGCGTCTCGCGGTTCTCGATCTCGCCGAAGGCAATTCCATGCGCGCGCCGGGCGAGGCGACCGGCCTGATGGCGCTGGAGATCGCGATCGACGAAATGGCCGAGAAGCTCGCCATGGATCCCGTCGCATTCCGGATCCGCAACGACACGCAGGTCGATCCCGAGAATCCCAAGCGGCCCTTCTCGCGGCGCGCCTTTGTCCAATGCCTGCGTGTTGGTGCGGACCGCTTCGGATGGAGCAGGCGCAATCCACGGCCCGCCGCCACGCGGGAAGGACGCTGGCTGGTTGGCAGCGGTGTCGCCGCGGCGGTACGTGGCAGTCTGGTCGAAAAATCGGCCGCACGCGTCCGGCTCGACAATCGCGGCGTCGTGACGGTCGAGACCGACATGACCGACATTGGCACGGGCAGCTACACGATCATCGCGCAGACCGCGGCGGAGATGATGGGCGTGCCGCTCGACAAGGTCGTGGTCCGCCTTGGTGATACCGCCTTCCCGGCGTCGTGCGGTTCCGGCGGGCAATTTGGCGCCACCAACTCCACTTCGGGCGTCTTCGCGGCTTGCGTCAAGCTTCGCGAAGCCGTCGCGCGGAAGCTCGGCTTCAACGCCGCCGATACGGTGTTCGCGGACGGCCAGGTCAGCTCGGGCGCTCGCAGCGTGCCCCTCGGCAAAGCCGCGGAGGAGGGCGGCCTCACCGCGGAGGATGCCATCGAATACGGCAACCTCGACAAGACGTACTTGGAAACGACCTTCGGCGCGCATTTCGTCGAAGTCGGCGTCGATGCCTTGACGGCGGAGATTCGCGTGCGGCGCATGCTTGCCGTCTGCGCGGCGGGCCGCATCCTGAATCCGAAGACGGCGCGCAGCCAGGTGATCGGCGCGATGACCATGGGG
>JAXDQF010000274.1:0-32812 GCA_034668025.1 Gammaproteobacteria bacterium
TCGATGAGGCGGCCCGCGGTTGCGGCACGCCATACGGATGCTGCCATTGGGCGGAGTTGCCTGCGATGTGCTGCGCCAGTGCTTGCGCTTGATGCAGCATGGAGCGTTGTTCGAGCCATTGGACGTCCGTGGAATCGGCGGCTGTCAGTGTTCCTGCAGGCTTCGGCGTCTCATCGCCAAAAACTGGGGAAGTTGCGAACAGCAATACCGCGCAGCCGGTCCAGAGCAGCTTCATTCGGATGTCCCCCTCGGGTTCGCAATGGCGTAAACGGGGAAGTCTACATCGGCGCGACGGCTGGCTGCGCATCGGCGGGACGGCGGCCTGCGCATGGGCGCGGCGGCCTGCGTGTAGTCGCGGCGCCTGGCTGCATTGCCGCGGCACTTGGGCCGGCAGAGGGGGCTAGAGGCGGGGCGACGTCACTGAATCGCGGACAATGAGCTCGAAGTCCAACGTACTGTGGGGCAGGGGGCTCGGCCATCCCAGGCGGCGCGGCGAGTTCTCGATGATCAGCTCCGCAGCCAGGCGCGCCATGCTGGCGACCGGTTGACGCACCGTGGTCAGCAGCGGCCAGATCATCGTCGCGATGGGCGCATCGTCGAATCCAACTACGGATAGTTGTGTAGGTAATTCCATCCCGATCTTGTGAGCCACCGAGATCACTGCGGCGGCCATGTCGTCGTTGCTGGCGAAGATGGCCGTGGGGGGCTGCTCCACTTTCAACAACCTCTCGGCACAGGCCACGCCTTCCGGAAACACGAAGTTTCCGGTTTCAATCAGCGATGCGTCAATGGCCAGATTGTTGGCCCGCATCTCATCGGTGAAGCCGCGATAGCGTTCCTCCGTTGCACCGTGCCCGGGCTTTCCCAGAATGAAGCCGATGCGCTGGTGACCCAGGCCGATCAGGTGAGCCGTGAGCCGCCGCGCCGCCAGGTAATCATCAATGCCGATTGATGGCGAGTCGTGAGTGTGATCACGAGGCGCGATCCGCACGGTTGGAATCGAAGCGTCGCGTAGAGTGTTGCCGATCAGTCCGTCATCACTCAACGGCGGCAGCAGGATCACGCCGTCCAACCGCATCTGCCGCAGCAGCGTGGAGACCTGCCGAGTGAACTGCGGGCTGTCCCGATCGCAGGACTCCATCATCAGGTGGTAACCCGACTCGCGGCAACGGTCGGCCGCGCCCGCGTAAAAGTCGGTCAGGTAGGCACCCGGCTTGTCGTAGAAAAGCCCGATGAGATACGAGCGCTCACCCGCCAACATGCGCGCGTTCAAGTTGGGTTTGTAGTCGAGCAGCTCGATGGCACGCAGGACGCGCGCGCGTGTTTTCTCGCTGACCGTCGGTTCAGCGTTGACGACGCGCGAGACCGTTTTCGCAGACACTTCCGCCAGGGCGGCTACGTCCTCGAGCGTTGCGGGTTGAGACGGCTTCGTCATTCAGTGTGTAAGAGTACCGCAAGGGGCGGATCAGGTGTTGGGGGGACAAGCCGTGACGCCTGGCTGCCGCACGATGCGGATATCGTCGAAGCTCACCGCGAACGCGCCGGTGCTCTCGAGCGCCAGGGGTGCATTGACCGCCGACAACGTCGCCCCCAGCTTTTTCAGGCAAGCCAGGGGGAGGGTCAAGGTTTTCCAGGCGCCCAGATCTGCGGTCCGGAAGCTCTCCGTGAGGTCCAGTCCCGTGTTTGCCGCTACCCCACAGCGCTCGGCCGGCTCACAGTGCATGCCGAAAATCACGGGTTTCTGCGGCGACTCGTCAACGCGATAATGGAGTTTCAGCACCTGGTTGTCGGTGGCGGCTTTGAGCAGGCTCACGGCGCGCCCGCCGATGCGAAACTCGCCCGGGGCTTTGCCGGACCAGGTTGCCTGAACGCCCTGTGCAGACAACTGGGCCGTTACGGCGCCTGCCGGTGATCCCTGGGACTGCAGGGTCAGTCGCACCTCGGCGGTCGCATCGGACACGTAAATCGACCAGGGGGCCGTGACGTGGCCGGCACTGAACAGCGAGTCTCGATCGCCGTAAGGCAGCACAACTTGGGGATCCTCGGGCAGTGTGCCGAGCTCCTGGGACTGTGCGAGGGTCAGTCCGAATCCGCGCGCGAACAGGGCACCCTTCACCTGGTTGCCGGAATCAAAAGTCACCGGCATCGCCGTCGCGGGCCACGAGAAGCTCAGGCGTCCCGTGAAGTCATAGGCAGGTCCGCCGGCACGTGGCTGGAACAGAACGTCTGCTCTCCCATTGCCCTCGGAGCCGGGGAGCCACACGGCGACGAACGCATCTGAGAGATTGAGCTCGTGATTGACCCACAGGGGGCGGCCCGAGATAAACAGGCTGACGACCGGAATGTTGGCGGCATGCAGCCGCTTCAACAGCTCGAGATGGGCATCGGCGGGCGCAAACTCGAGCGTCTCACGGTCGCCCTGAAACTCGGCGTACGGTCCCTCTCCATACACAACAATCGCCGCCACCGGATTGTCATCAACCCGCGTGACGACTTTCCCGCCCGCGGCTTTCACCGCAGCGTCAATGCCGCCGAGTATCGATGTGGCGCCGGGAAAATCGGCATTGGTGTTGTGATTGCCCTGCCAATCCACTGTCCAACCGCCACTTTGCATACCGATGTCGTTGGCACCGACGCCGGCAACCAGGATCCGTGCGTGAGGGTCCAGCGGCAGTGTGTGTTTATTATTCTTCAGCAGCACCAGGGATTCGCGCACGGCCTGGCGGGCAATTGCACGATGCATGGGAGAGCCCGGTACGGGCAGCTGTCCTGCGGTCACCCAATCCTTGGGCGACTGCTTGTTGAACAGGCCCGCGAGCATTTTTACCCGCAAAATCCGCGCGACGGCGTCATCAACCCGGGCGGGTGCGATCTCACCTGCGGCAATCTGTTTGAGCAGGTTGGCATACAGGGACTTCCAGCTGTCAGGTGCCATGTACATATCGCCGCCGGCATTCAGGAAGGCCGGGCACGACCATTTGGTGCAGCCGGGTATCTCCTCGTGTGCGTTCCAGTCACCCACCACGAAGCCCGGAAAATTCCAACGCCGCTTCAGAACATCCGTCAATAACTGTTGATTCGCATGCATCTTCACGCCATGCCAGCCGTTATACGACGCCATGACAATCAGATCGCCGGCCGACAGCGCGCCGATATAACCGGCGGCATGGACGTCGCGCAAGCTGCGCTCAGCGGCGGGATTGTCGAACTGATCGCGTCCGCCCGCCGTACCACCATCACCGAGGAAGTGCTTCGCCGAGGCAAGCGTATGAGTCGGAGTCAGAAAATCCGCCGTGCCGATTTTTCCCTGCAGTCCAATAACCATGGCGTGGGCGTAGTCGGCCACGAGAGTGGGATCCTCTGAATAACTCTCATAGGAGCGACCCCACCGGACGTCGCGGACAACGGCCACCGTCGGCGCGAAGGTCCAGTCGATCCCGGTAGCGGCGACTTCTTCAGCCGTCGCCTGGCCGATTTTTTCAATGAGCGCGGGGTCGTGCGCAGCGCCGAGTCCGACGTTGTGCGGGAAAATGGTGGCGCCGCGGACTTTTGCGTGTCCGTGCACAGCGTCGATACCGAACAGGATGGGAATCGGGGGGTGATTGGGGGAGGGCCTGTGTTTGGAAGCCTGAAAGAACGCTTCCGTCAGATTCAGCCACGCATCGGCGCCTGAGCGGACGTTCTTCCCGGGTGCCGCATTCCCACCGGCCAGGATGGACCCGACGGGATACTGATCGAGATCTTCCGGCCTGATGGAATCAATGTCGGCCTGGATCAGCTGCCCCACCTTCTCTTCCAGAGTGAGGCTTTTTAGCAACTCCTGGACGTGCTTCTCCACGTCCGGCTGCTCGGGCACCGCGCTTCTAATCCCCGGCCAATCAGCCGGATGGATCTCATTCGCCGCGGTCCCCGCCGCCTGCACCGGACAGGCCGGCGCCAGAATGATTAATAACAAAAGAAATAGATAAAAACGCCAGTCTGCCACCAGAGCCCCCAGAAATGTTAGCGCTGACATGCCTACTAAATCACGTTTAAATGCTAAGTGAAAGGTGTAAATAAAATTCCAATTGACTGCGCTGTCATTTGGCCGTAATTTGATTCGGCGGGCTAGTGAGGCGTGACTGTTCCGGCTTCAAAGGGTGCGGCCGGGATTTTGGGTGCAGTCAGAACGCGAGCAGCTCAATCGTTTTCCTGAGGGGGAATCCACATGTCACATCGACGTCAAAAACGCGCGCGCCAGGCAGCGCGGATAGCAATCACAACTGTTGTTTCCAGCGGCACACTCATCCTGGCGCCGGCCTCGCGGGCGCAGGAGACGAACTCCGACTCATTGCAGGAAGTCGTAGTCACGGGCTACCGGGCCTCCCTGCAGTCGGCACAGGACGCCAAGCGCAACTCGGCTCTACCGATCGAGTCGGTGGCCGCGGAGGACATGGGCAAGATGCCGGATCAGAACGTCGCCGAGTCCCTCCAACGCCTCCCGGGCGTGCAGATCGACCGCTCGCAGGGTCAGGGGACGGCAGTGCTGATCGACGGCCTGCGCCAGAACCTGACCACCTTGAACGGCGACATCTTCCTCACCGGCAAGGAGTTTTACGTGTCGGGTGAGGGCTCCGGCGGTGGCGCCGGCGGCAACGCGCAATACCAGTCTCTCGAAGGCATCCCCAGCGAAGAGATCGGTGGCATCGATGTCATCAAGAACCCCAGCGCCGCCATGACTGAGGGTGGCCTGGGCGGCACCATCAACTTGAAGACGCTCGAGCCCCTGTCGCAACCCGACGGGCTCACGCTCGGCGGCAACTTCCGCGAGTCATACGGTCAGGGCACCAGCCAGTGGACTCCTGTGGGAGCCCTGGTGGGCTCGTTCAAGTTGAACGACCGGCTGGCCTTCACGGGAAGCGTGTCCTACGACGATGAGAAGACACACACCAAAGAGTTTGAAGCAGCGAACCGCGGGCAATGGCTGACCTCGGGCTCGGCAACCGGTCCCTATGTTGGCCCGTTGACGCCAGCGGGAATCACAGCGCTGCCGAACGGACAGCTCTATACCGAGCCACAGCTGGCCTACTTCAGCGATATCAATGACCGGCGCAAGATCCTCGGTGCCACGTTCGGAGCGACCCTGCAGGTCACTGACGCGATTCGCAGCAGCGTGCGTTGGTTCCATTCGCGCGAGCAGGACACCACTGAAACCTACTCCGACAAAGCCTGGTTCAATGGTGCAGGAGCCACACCGTCGACACCGCCGGCTGCGCAGACTCTCATTCCAGGCATCGATCCGACACGGCCTTACGCGATCGATGGCAACGGGGTGGTGCAGAACGCCACCTTCAATGCCAACGGCGCGGAAACGTCGACGCTGTACCAGCAGAACGTCTCCAAGGCCAACAACTACCAGTTCACCACCAGCTACAACGACGGGGGGCCGCTGCGCGGCGACCTGGGCTTGTCCTATGCCAAGGCGAATTCCGACCTGCAGGCTGCCCAGGCGGACGTCGAGCATGGTCTGTATCTGACGAGCGCCGGCGTCGCCACGTCGCCTGCAGCGCCGGGTTGCAACAATGGTGCCGCGACCTGCGCCGGGACGGGCAACCATGGTTATGAGTTCAATTATGCCAACGGGGGCTCGAGTGGGTTGCCGTCGGTCAGTTATCTCGCACCGTACGCCGACGTGCTGAACAACCCGAGCTATACCACCTACAAGTCCAACTGGGCCTGGGCGAACCTCACCGAGCAGAAACAATTCGCGGTGAAGCTGAACATTCAGTGGGATCCGGCCTTCATCCAGGGAGTGGACTCCACTCTCTCCGCGGGCGCGCGCTACGCCGGCCGGGATGTCGATCAGACTTTCGGACGCTATCTCATCAACGGCACGCTCCCCGATGGCTCGGTAGCGGGCAATGTGAACGATCCGAACGGCGGCCCGTTCCTGTACTACCAGGATCCCGGCTACGGCAATCCCAACATCCCGTATTCCACGGCAGTGTCCAACCCCGCCCTCGGCAAGCTGGTGAACAATTTCGCCGTGGGCAGCATTCTGGTGAAGGACCCTGTCACCGGTGGCATGACGCATCCGGGCAGCTATCTGCAGCAGGTGTGGGCTGGAGCGGGCGTCCCCAACATGACCGAACAGTTCTTCAAGGACGGCCTGAGCTCCTTCAATGTGCGTGAGCGCACGACATCTGCCTACCTGATGGGTGATATCGGTGGCCCGTCCAACCACTTCCACATGAATTTCGGTGTGCGTGTGGTGGATACGGATCTGACGATTGACAATGGCGCCGCCGCACAAGTACCCACCTTCTACGGTACGGCGGTCTGGAATGGCGTGGATTCCAACGTCATCCCCACCCAGGTCAAGCGCAGTTACACGGACGTGCTGCCATCCTTCAACTTCGTGCTGGATGTTACGGAGGCACAAAAGGTGCGTTTCGGAGCGGCCCGCGTGGTGGCTCCGCAGGATCTGTTCCTCCTGGGACTCGGCAACTCGTACAACTTCACCCGCGAGACCAAGGGCCGCACCAACATCCATACCAAAGACCAGGACGGCTTTGCGTTCGATGGCGGCAGCTCGGGCAATACGCAGCTCGATCCCTACCGCGCATCGCAATTCAACCTCTCCTACGAGAATTACTTCTCGCGCAGCGGGTATGTGAGCCTGGCGGGCTTCTACAAGCAGGTCGACAACTTCGTCATCATCGAAAACGTGCCTACCCTGGTGCAGGATGACTTCGGGGGCACCAGTCGGACGGTCAAGCAGCCGCAGAACGCCGGCAAGGGCCGGATCTATGGCTTTGAGCTGGGTGGACAGTACGCCTTCACGAGTGAATGGCTACCCTGGATCGAGGGCGCGGGTGTTGCAGCCAACTACACGCACTCGATATCCCAGTCCGATCAGGTTACGAGCTTTACGACTCGCGCATCCATCCCGGGCGTTGCCAGGGATGCGGTTACCGGCACTCTGTTTTACGAGCGTTTCGGCTTTTCGGCCCGTGCGTCCTACTCGTGGCAGGGCAAGTCGGTCTCGGATGGCCTGTATGGGTCGACCTTCAGCTTTCCGGACCAGAACAACGTCAGCCGGACCTATCAGATCTTCCAGGCGCCTTACGGACAGCTCGATGCGCAGGTCGGGTATGACTTCGACGCCCACTTCGGCGTTCTGGCTTCCGCTACGAACCTGACCAACTCAGCCCAGCATACTTACCTGCAGTGGGAGAATCAGCCCTTCACGTACGACCAGTGGGGACGGCGCTTCTTCGCGGGGTTCAAGTTCAAATACTGAGCACAATGAGGACGGCGGCGGCGATCGCGATGACATCTTCGATGATCGCCGCTGGCCAGTCCTTGCCGAATGCGGTGGCCAGGCGTGCTCGCAGGGACGCGCCACCGAGTGTGCCGATGACAGCGCCAACGATGCCTGCAACAACTCCGGCGACGACCGAGCCGCTGGGTGCGGCCAGTGTGGCACCTGACAGTGCTCCGGTGAAGATACGCGCGGTGAACTGCACGGGGACTTTGCGGCTCGGTGTTGTTGGCAACTGGTCGGTTACCAGTTCCACCAGTGCGAGCACACCCAGGATCCAGGCGGTCCACGTGTATCCCATGAAAGCCATGGGAGTGCCGGCAACTGCAATTGCCCCGTAGCGGGCGCCGAACGCAGCGGCCGCGGGAGCTGTCATTGTGCGTAGGCCTGCGACGATGCCGATGAGCAAAGACAAGATGATGACGGTCATAATGTGAGGTTATACACCTGTCCCCGCAGTTGGGCGCCGAAACTCTCGTGCGGCTCCTCTGACACGAGGGTGAAACCCCGCTCGAGATAGATGTGACGAGCCGCCGCCAGAGGATGGTTCGTCCAGAGTTTCATTTGCTGGTAGCCGGCGTGACGCGCGAACGAAATGCAGGCGTCCACGAGCTGTCCACCCAAGCGATATCCCCGGGCGGACGGATCGACGAGCAAAATACGCAACTGCGCAGTGGTTTCGTCGGCCGCAAGGCAGAACACACAACCCACTCGACGCCCGTCCAGCTCAGCAATCCAGGCGGCTTCATGCGCTGCGTCGTGCTCAGCCGCGTAGTCCGCAACGATCCGCGCTACCAGCGCCTCGAAGGTGGTATCCCAGCCAAACTCCGCTGCGTAGATCTCGCCGTGCGCCATGACCACCCATCCGAGGTCACCCGGCGCGCCCAAAGCACGAATCTGGGTTCGCAGTGGATTCATTGCCGGACTCCTTGACTGAAACGACTGTTTCAGTGAATCTAGTCCAATGGAAACTCAAAGTCGAGTCTCGTCCGCGCGCGAGCAGGAGCTTCTGCAGCGAGCCTACGAGTATGTTCTGCAGCACGGCCTCATGAGCTTGTCGCTGCGGCCCCTGGCGCAGGCGATCGGGTCCAGTCCGCGAGTGTTGCTGTTTCTGTTTGGGTCGAAGGAGGGCCTGGTGAAGGCGCTCCTGGCGCGGGCCCGGGCCGCCGAGTTGGAGTTTTTGAATGAGCTGCGGCCCACGAGTCAGGCGGCGGACTTCGCCAGCGTGGTTCGCAGCGTGTGGCAATGGCTGGCTGCCAGGAAGCACCGCCAGATATTGGTGCTATGGCTCGAAACTTATGCGCACTCGCTCGTTGAGCCCGAGGGGCCTCACGGACAGTTCGCACTCAGGACAGTGGCAGACTGGCTGGAGTTGTTAGCGACTCATCAGACGACCCAACATAGGCGCACGCGCGCGGCGGCCACTGAACGTGCACTGGCTTTGGCCGTGCTTCGCGGTGCGCTATTGGATCTGCTTGCGACCGGTGATGAAGTGCGAACAACCGCCGTGGTCGAGGCGCATCTCAGCGGAACAGCCGCGGTGCGAGATCGTTGAGATCGCGACGCCACGTTTGCCACTCGTGCGCGGTACCAGGTGACTCGAAGTAGACTACTTTTACACCGGCTGCCTGCAGTGTGCGCGCGGCGCGGGTGATACCGTGAAACACCTGCGGCTCTTCGGTGCCTGCACCGAGCCACAGCAGCTTGAATTTTTTGTTGAAGCCAACAGCATCCGCGAAGGCGCCCTCATAGGCTGTCTTCGAGTCGAACGGATCCTGGAAGCCCTCGTCAATCTTTCGTTCTCCGCTCATGTTGGGAATGATGGGGCCGCTGAGTGAGGCTATGTAGGAGAAGGTTTCCGGATGGTGCAGCGTGATGAAGAGAGTCTGCATGCCGCCCATCGACAGCCCCGCCATGGCGCGATGCTCGCGATCGGGGAGGGTTCTGTAGGAGGCATCGATGGTCGGAATCAGATCGTGCAGGATGACCTCTTCAAAAATGCCAAAGGCCGTTCGCATGCCTTGCAGCGTGGTCGGCCGCGTGAACGTGTTGTCTTTGGATGCGTAGCCGCGATCCATGACAACAATCAGCGGCAGCGCTTTGCCGGCCGCGATCAGATTGTCGAGTATGAATTGCGCTTTGCCCTGACGGGTCCAGCCTGTCTCGTCCTCACCCATCCCATGCTGCAGGAGGAGGACCGGGTAGCGGGTCGTAGGACGTTGATCGTATCCGGGTGGAGTGTAGACAATGGCATGGCGCCATTGGCCGGTGACCTTTGAGAAATACCACTGCTCGCGAACTGCCCCGTGTGGCACGTTCCGAATCGCGTAATAGTCCGCTCCTGGCTCCGGCACCTCGATGCCGCTCGTCTCCAGGCTGTAGCCGAAGTAGGTCCGGCTCGCGGGGTCGTTCACACGAACGCCGTCGATGAGGAACCAGTAATAATGGAAACCCGGAACGGCCGCAGGTGTGGTCGTGGTCCAGACTCCATCTGGACCCTTGGTCATGGTGAACGGGCCGGGGCCGAGTCCGTCGCCGCCCGCCACCTGGATAGTGCGGGCCGCCGGGGCCGTCACTTTGAAGGTGATGCTCCGGTCGGATTGGATGGTGGGACTATCCGCCCCCAGAACACTCGTTTCCGGCACTACTGCCGCGGCCGGCAGCGCGAGCAGGGCAATTGCGATATAGGCTAAGCGATTCATGCTGCTAGGATACTCTACGTGACTGATTCATATGAGTTGCGCCCCGGTGTCCCGCAACGGCTCGATGATGCGGTGACGCGAATCATTGCCCCTAATGGCGGCATGATGACCGGAGCGGGCACGAACACGTATCTCGTGGGTACTCGCGAGTTGGTTGTCATTGATCCGGGTCCGGACGACGAATCACACATTCAGGCGATTCTCGCGGCGGCCGCGGGCCGGATTCGCTGGATCCTGTGTACCCACACCCATCTGGATCACGCTCCCGGGGCCCACAGGCTCAAACAACTGAGCGGCGCTCCCGTGGGCGCAATGCTTCCGCCACGGACGGATCACGATTTCGAGTTGAGCGTGGATCGTGTTCTGGCAGATGGCGATACAGTCGAGTGTGCGGATGTAGTAGTGCGTGCGGTCCACACGCCGGGACACGCTTCCAATCATCTGTGTTATCTGTTGACCCGCAATCGAATGCTGTTCACCGGCGATCACATCATGCAGGGATCGACGGTTGTCATCTGGCCGCCCGACGGCAACATGCGCGCGTATGTTGATTCACTGACGGCGCTGCTCAAAATAGCGCTCGCGATCCTGGCGCCCGGTCACGGACGCTTGATAGAGCAGCCTCACGATGAGTTGTCTCGTCTGATTCAACACCGATTGCGGCGTGAAGACAAAGTACGCCAGGCGGTTTTACGCGCCGGCACAGGTGTTACCCTGGAGACGCTTCTGCCGTCTGCCTACGACGACGTCTCCAAGTCCCTTCTCAAATGGGCTGCACTGTCGCTGCAGGCCCATCTGGACAAGCTCGTGCAGGACGGCGAGCTGCGTTGCGACGCCGGACGGTATTGCGCTTCTTAACAGGTATTTAAATCCGCGCCCGGGAGAATTCGCGCCGCCGAAGTAAGGGGAGCAGCGATGGCCGCGGAGGTAACCCTCGATCTCGAGGGCTGGTACGAATTCAAAGCGCAGCATCTGAGCTCCGGCCAGCGGGCGCCCGTTCTCGTCGAGGACCAGGTCATTCAATGGATGGCCGAACTGATGCGCTTACCTTCGCAGTCCAGCGGCATATTGCTCGCAAGCGTTGGGGTTGCCAACATCCTCGGATTGGCCGTGGCGCGCTACGCAGGCTGCGGATTCGACGTGCGCAAGTACGGCCTGTATGGCGGGACACGCCGCCTGACTGTGTATGGAACGACCGAAGCAGGCGTCTGGGGCCGCAAGGGCCTGGAGCTGTTAGGACTCGGTTCGGACTCCTGGCGGGACATCACTACGCGGGACTTCCGCATGGATACGACGAGACTGCACCGCCAGATTGCCCTGGATCGTCGCGCCGGGCTGCAGCCCCTGTGTGTGATCGGGACCGCCGGATCCGCGGGCACCGGCGCAAGCGATGATCTGAATGCCATCGCTCAGATCTGCTGCGATGAAGGAATCTGGTTGCACGTCGACGGCGCCTTTGGCGCGTTAGCTCAATGGAGCGAGCGCCTGCGGGGTCGCGTCGCGGGAATCGAGCGGGCGGATTCAGTGGCTTTCGATCTGCAGAAGTGGAGTCACCAGCCTTTTGCCATCGCGTGCCTGCTCGTGCGGGACGGCCAGATACACCGCAACGCGAATGCGAGCGGGCTGCCTTTTGTGGATCTGGGAGTCGAGCCGAACCGCGACTTCCGTGCTTTTGAAGTCTGGATGAGCCTGAAGACGCAGGGCGTTCGCGTCATCACCTCAGTGATGGAGCAGAACGTCGATCAGGCTTTGTATTTCGCCAGCCTCATCAGTGCGCATCCGCAGCTCGAGCTGGTGGCGTCCATCGAGCTCAACATCGTTTGCTTCCGCTATGTCCCCGGCGGCTGTGCCAATCAACCGCTGCTGAATTCGCTCAACGAAGAGTTGTTGCTGCGTCTGCAGGAGCAGGGCAACAAAACGTTGTCGAGCATCGTGCTCGACGGTCGCTTCGCACTGCGTTGTACATTCTCGAGTCGCCGGGCGCGATCCGAAGACACATCCCAACTTGCCGCTGAAGTTGCCCGAGCGGGCGCGCAGCTGGCGAACGAACGGCTGCCCTGGAGTCGCATCGACTGACACTCGAATACACTCCTCGATTCTTAACACCTGTTGTGAGTAACAGATGTCAATTTGTGCCGCGCACAAATTAATCAGGAGGACTCTTGGTGATGTCATTGCGTTTCCCGGTGGCGCTGCTGTTGGCAGCGTCCGCGCCGGTCTTCTCTCAGACTGAGACAACAACAACAGGCTCGGACGCGGTGCAGGAGGTCATTGTGACGGGCTCGCGCATTCCGCAGCCCAACCTCACGAGCACCAGCCCCATCCAGGTCACAACCTCGCAGGAGATCCGTCAGCAGGGCTACACGGACATCAGTGATCTCATGAAAACCTTGCCGCAAAACGCCTTGAATGCCGGCACCGACTTCTCCAACACCAGCAATCCGTTGCTGAACGGTGGAGGTGTGACAAACGTGGATTTGCGCGGGCTGGGGCCGCAACGCACGCTGGTACTGGTCGACGGCCGCAGGCTCGGGCCGGGAGATCCGAACACTGTAATCAAGAACGCGGGTGCCGACCTCGATCAGATCCCCGTCGCGCTCGTCGATCGGGTGGAGGTCGTGACGGGTGGCGCCTCGGCAGTGTATGGCTCTGACGCCATCGGGGGCGTGGTCAACTTCATCATGAAGAAGAATTTCCAGGGTCTGCAGCTCGATGGTCAGTTGGGCGTCGCCCAGCACGATAATCACAACACCGCGATGCAGAACCTCGCTCGTGCCGGCGGTATTACCCCGGACACAGCGAATGTGCACGATGGCCAGTCGAAGAATTTCTCGCTGCTGGCCGGCAGCAGCCTCGCCGAGGGCAAGGGGAACGTGACGGCGTACCTGGAATATCGCCATGCCTTGCCCGTGCTCGGCGCCTCGCGTGACTTCGCGGCCTGCCAGCTCGCAGCCTCAGGCAATCAACCGAACGCCTGCGGCGGCTCGGCGAATTCGAACTACTTCCGCCCGAATGGCGGCAGCGTCTATTCGGTGGTCGGTGACCAGTTGTTGCCCTCGCCGCAACCGGGCTCTTCTCCGCCGGCCATCTTCAATTCGAATCCTTATCTCAATCTGTCGCGCGAGGATGAGCGGTACAACGCGGGATTCATGGCGCACGTCGACTACTCCAAGGCGTTCAAACCCTATTTCAACTTCAGCTTCATGGAAGACAAGACGTCGAGCGACGTGGCTCCTTCCGGGCTGTTCAACAACGGTGGGAACACCACCACGGCTTCGACACCCGGCGTAGGTGGTCAATTCCTCGTCAACTGCAGCAATCCGCTGCTGAGCGCGCAACAACGATCGATCCTGTGTACGCCGGCGCAAGTTGCCGCTGACACAGCGAACCCGGGTGGCAACCCGGCCAACCCGCTGCTGACCAACGCCGTGGTCGACATCGGGAGGCGCAATATAGAAGGCGGGCCCCGCGTCGCTTTCTTTGACCACATCAACTATCGGGCAGTGGTGGGAGCGGCGGGTGAGATCGCGCACGGCTGGAGCTACGACGCCTACGGCCAGTACTACTACACGTCGCTGTTCGATTCGAATTCGGGGTACCTCGATTTCGCAAAGGTCGACAACGCGCTGCAGGTCACGGGTACAGCGGCCAACCCGGTGTGCATCAGCCGTGGCCCGTGCGTTCCGTACAATATCTGGACTACGGGTGCAGTCACGCCCGACCAGGTGAACTACCTCACCTCGCCGGGAACCGGCTTCGGCTCCGTCACTGAGCGGATCATCCACGGGGACATCACCGGTGATCTCGGCCAGTATGGCTTGAAGTCTCCCTGGGCCGACGAGGGCCTCGGAATCAACCTGGGCTACGAGCACCGCTCAGACTCGCTCGCCTGGGACCCCGACGAGGGAGAGCTCGCGGGTAACCTGGCGGGCTTCGCCGGGGCGGTGGTTCCGATCCACAACGGCTACAGTGTCAATGAAGGATTTATTGAAGCCCGCAGTGCGATCGTACAGGACAAACCCTTCGCAAAGGAGCTGTCGTTCGATGCGGGTTACCGCTATTCAAACTATTCGACCTCCGGTGCGGTCAACTCATACAAGTTCGAGGTGCAGTACGCGCCTGTGGATGATGTGCGGCTGCGGGCCTCTTTCGAGCGCGCCATCCGTGCACCGAACATCATTGAGCTGTTTGTGCCGCAGACTTACGGGCAGTCGACCCAGGTGGGAACCGATCCGTGTGCAGGGGCCAATCCCGTCGCCTCACTGGCGCAATGTATGCACACCGGTGTGACGGCAGCCCAGTACGGCAACATAGCGCCCTGCTCGGCGACTCAATGCGGCCTGCTTCAGGGTGGCAACACGGATCTCAAACCCGAGACAGCCAACACGTATTCAGTGGGGCTGACGGTGACTCCCACTGTTCTGCCCGGCTTCAGCGGCAGCGTCGATTTCTTCAACATCGACTTGAAAAATGAGATTGGCCAGGTCCCCCCGGCGTATGTGTTCAACCAGTGCCTGGCAACCGGGGATCCGGCTTTTTGCAACAGTGTCGTGCGCAATCACGTCACCGGGGCGCTGAGTGGCGCTACGGCCGCCGGCGGTGGGTATGTCATCAACACAAATGCGAACATCGCGCAGGTCGTGGTCAGAGGGCTCGATGTGCAGTCGTCATACCGCTACACCCTTCCGGCTGGATGGGGGAGTGTCGCGACGACATTCACCGGCTCGTACCTTCTCAAAAATCTGACCACGCCCGCGCCGGGGCAGCACACGTTCGATTGCGCGGGTCTGTTCGGACCCAATTGCAACACGACGATCAATCCGCGGTGGCGGCACAACGTGCGGGTCAATTGGGAGACGCCTTTCCAGGTCATTCTATCGGCGCAGTGGCGCTTCATTGGCAAGGTAGGCCTGGACAACAATGATCCGGATCCGTCGCTCTTCGGCGCCAGCGTCAGGGTGCTCAACCAGGCCAATGCGCAGTTGCCGAACATGAGCTACCTCGACCTGTCGGCGATCTACAATGTCTACGCAGGCATATCGATCCGCGCAGGCGTCAATAACGTGCTGGACAAGGATCCGCCGATCATCGCCACGAACTTCAGCGGCGGTGCGGGGACGCCCAATACCTTCCCGAGCTACGATCTGCTCGGTCGGCAGGCCTTTGTTGGCTTCACGGCGAAGTTCTGAAGATGCCGCAGGGAGCCAACAGTCGCTGTGTGAGGTTTTCAGCTCTTAACGGACATTGTGCGCGTGCCTGTTCAACATCCCGTCCGAACCGATACCACCCGGTATCGACCAACGGTAAGGAGATGAGATATGGACGTACACAACGACGGCTCGGGCTTCATGCGGCGCACACTGGTGAGTGTGTTGGCCGCGATGGGCGTATTGGGTGCGACTGCCGCACTGACTTCCAATGCGCCCATTGTGAGCTCTGATGGTGAACCGCGGACCGTGAGGATCGAGTATGGGGACCTGAACCTGTCCACTCAGAAGGGTAAGGAGGTTCTGTCGCAACGCATTCGCCAGGCGGTTGACCTCGTCTGTTTCCAGCCCAATTCGCGGGCTCTGCAGATGTGGTCGGAGTACCGCAAGTGCATGCAGAACGCCACTGACAGTGCCTGGTCGCAGATTCGCTGGCCCGAGAAGCCACTCATGGAAGCGGCTGGGACGGTCCGGTCAACTCCTTAGAGTCCGCGGTCGTGACGGGCAGGTCGATCCGACTCTGAGTGGCAGCACCGGAATACACGCGCTGTGTGGCTTTCCGGTAGTCCGTGGGCTTGGCGAAGAAGATGTTGTCAACGAAGGTCTGCGGGTTGCGGTCGTACAGAGGGAACCACGACGACTGCACCTCGACCATGATCCGGTGTCCCGGCAGGAACACGTGATTGGCGGTTGGCAGCGCGAATTGATATTCGAGCACTTTGCCAGGCGCGATGGGCGCCGGGTGTTCGAGGTTCGTTCGGTAACGGCCTCGGAAGATGTCGGCTGCGACCATCAGTTGGTAGCCACCCAGGGCCGGCTGATGTGGAACCTCCGCAGGATAGACGTCGATGAGCTTCACGACCCAGTCTGCATCGGTACCCGTCGTCGATGCCTGCAAATGCACCTGCGGTTGACCAGACACTCTCACTGGAGCGGTGAGAACCGGAGTGGTATACACGAGCATGTCAGTTCGATCGGAGAGATTGCGCTGGTCGTCAACCAGCCATTGTCTCCACGTTGAGTCGGGCCAGTACACCGGTCGCAGGGGTCGCAAGCGGTAGGGTACGGGCTTCGCCGGGTCGGCCACATATTCGTCGAAGGCCGATTTGGCGCCCGCTGGCGGTTCGAAGGACAATCCGCCGCCAGCGGCCAGGAACAGCGGCTTCAGCGGGGTCGCGCAGCCGGATTCGCAACTGGCCGGCCAGCGATCGTAGCGGCGCCAGGTGTTGGTGCCGGTCTCAAATGCCAACACGGGCGGAATATTCGCGGGCTTCCCGCCATCCTTCAAATACTGATCCAGAAACGGCTGCAGCACCGCTCTTCGAAACCACAGTCCGGTGTCCTGGTCGAAGTGCAACGCACCGAGCGAGCTGCCATCGCCATTGCCGCCACCGTGCTTCCAGGGCCCGATGACGAGGAAGTTGCGATCGTTCGCTGTGTCCTTCGGCTCTGTGGCTGCGTAGGTGGCAGGAGCGCCGTAGATGTCTTCCTGGTCCCACAGTCCGTGCACATACAGTGTGGGAACCGCAAGCGGCCGGGCGGCGAGAATGCGATCAACCGCCTGCTGCTGCCAGTAACTGTCGTAAGCGGGGTGTTGGGTCAATCGTTGCCAGAAAGGCAGCTGGTCCTCGCCGGCGCGCCGGCCAATCTCACTCGCGGAGCCGGCCTCGAGAAAGGTGTCGTAGTCATCAAACTTGCCGCGCCAGAGCACCTCGTCCGATTTGCGTGTCGCTGTCTGCTCGTACGTGTAGTCCAAAGCATAGATCTGGCGGAAGGCGCCGTTGTGAAACCAATCGTCGCCGCGCCAGACATCCACCATCGGGGCTATCGGCACGGATACTTTCAATGCAGGGTGCGGATCAACCAGCGCCATCAACGCCAGGAAACCGCCATACGAGGTTCCAATGATGCCGACGCGACCATTGCTCTCGGGAACATTCTTGACCAACCAATCGATCGTGTCATATGTGTCGGTGGAATGGTCCGTCGTGCTGTTGTTGAGTGGCCCGCGTAGCGGGCGACTCATCACGTAGCTTCCCTCGGAACCGTATTTTCCGCGGACGTCCTGGTAGACCCGGATGTATCCCGAGAACGCGACAATGTCGTCGCCCCACGGGAGGACCGAGTTGAGGTGAGTGCTGTCACTTTGTGTGACCGCCTTGGAAGCGCCATAAGGAGTTCGAGTCAGCAACAGTGGCGCGCGCGTGAGGCCCTTCGGCAGAAGGATGACCGTGTGCAGTTTGACACCGTCCCGCATAGGGATCATGACATCCCGCTTGGTGAAGTCGAATTCCTGCTCGGCGGGTCGCAGTTTGGCGGGGATATCGCTCGGCAGGTCAGGGGCGACCTGCTGCGCGAGTCCGACGCTGCAGGCAAGGATGCCCAATACGACAACGATGACACGTATGCTGATCGGTGGCCGGCAGGTTGATGTCGTCACGGTATTCCCACGAGTGTCGGTCGGTAATGGCCCAGATTAGCACGGGATCTTTCGCGCTTTACTCGCGGATGATCATCAGCTACGCTCCTTTGCATGACCTTCCTGTTCCAACCCACGGCCCAACAGCAGCAAACCCGCCAACAGGGGCCCGGGTCGCGTCGTTTCGTGTTGCAAACTTGAAGTAGTCAACACCACGGATTCAACCGAAAAGCCCCGCCGCAGACGCCGGGGCTTTTTTATTGCGCTCGTCGTCCGGCTCCAATCCTCAGGTAGCCCCATGAGCGTCCATCTTTTGTTAAAGAGTATTGTGCTCGGCCTGTCGATTGCCGCGCCGGTCGGTCCCATCGGGATCTTGTGTATCCGCCGCTCCATTGTGGACGGGCAGGCTGCGGGATTCATTTGCGGACTGGGCGCCGCGACCGCGGACGCTCTCTACGGCGCGCTGGGCGGATTTGCCCTGAGCGGCATTTCGACGTGGCTGGTTCGGGGTCATGTCTGGATGACCTTGATTGGAAGTGCGTTCTTGCTCTATCTGGGAGCGAAGACGTTCAGCGCTGCTGCGCCCGATCCGGCTGCCGCAAGTGGGAACAAGAGCGGTGGCGCGCTGGCGGCGTATCTTTCAACACTGCTGCTCACGCTGGCTAATCCATTGACTATCCTGTCGTTTGCAGCCGCTTTCGCCGGAATGGGCGCTGCTGCAGGTCCGGGCGCCGCTGTGGATTACGGCGCTACCTTCACGATGCTGGCAGGTGTGTTCAGTGGATCTGCACTTTGGTGGTTGGTGCTGACCACTGTGGCTGGAACTGCGCGACGCCGTTTGAGTCCGCCGCTGTTCGCGGCTATCAACCGGGTGTCCGGACTGGTGCTAGCGGGTTTCGGTCTCTATACACTGGTGGGCCTGTATCACTAGGATAAATGATGGTCGTCGGCGGCGTTCAAAAGATGGCTGGGTACTGAAAGAGTCACGTCCCTCGGACCGAATCACTCCAACGCGTGGTTGGCGAACCGGCAGGGCGAGCTTTCGGACGCGTAGCTCGTGGCGTCAGTCCTTGGGCGAGGCTTCCCGGTGAAGCTTTCGATACTCGACGGGTGATACACCCAGATTCCGGGTGAAGGCGCGTCGCAGTGTATCGGCATTCGCGAATCCGCACAGTCCTGCAACTCGCTTGGGTGACATGTCCCTTTGCTCCAACAGGTTGCGAGCTGCACCGATCCGGGCCAATTCCACCCAGCGTGCAGGTGTCATACCGACCTCTGTTCGAAAGAGCCGCGAGAAGTGGCGGACACTGACGCCAACACGCTCCGCCAGCCGTTCGACACTGTGATCCGCATCAGGTTGCGCCGCAATCCACCGCTGCGTCTCCTGCAGAGCCGACCGACCCACCGGGACAGCCTGACCCCGCCGACTGAACTGCAGCTGACCGCCCGGGCGCCGAAAGTACATGACCAGTTGGGCCGCCACCCGCATCGCCAGATCGCGTCCCAGATCCTCCTGTACGAGCGCGAGCGCCAGATCGAGGCCCGCTGTGACTCCGGCTGCGGTTCGTGCCTTGCCATCCCTCACGTGGATAGCATCCGTATCGACCGTGAGCGACGGGAACCGGCGGGCCAATTCATCAGCGACGGCCCAATGAGTTGTCACACGCCGGTTGTTTACGAGTCCGGCTTCGGCAAGCATAAAGGCACCGGTACAAACGGAACCGTAGCGTCGGGCAAGCTTCGCCTCGCGACAAAGCCATGTCAGCGTTCGGCGGTCAGTTTGGACCTCTGCCGCGTTGGGTCGCCCCGCGACCAGCACAGTGTCGAATTTCCTGCCGTCCGAGCGCCCGATCACCAGATCCGCCACGAGACGTACACCCGATGAGCTGCGGATCTCGCGATCGGGACTGACAACGAGCAGCTCGTAGACCTCGCGGGCCGCCTGGACGTTCGCCTCCGCAAACACATCGAGCGGCCCGCAAACATCGAGGAGTTGTACGCCGGGCATGGCCAAAATGGCGATGCGCTTCATTAAATTGTCCTGGTGGCCGAATGGGCCTGCTTTGTCCGGTTGGGACGTATCACGTCAGTTTGAGCCATCACGTCGTGCCCTTACAGTCTGGCATACAGATGGACACAGGAGTTACCGACATGACCCGGATTGACGATGTAGCGATACCCGACAGCGTCCTCGCGCGAGAAATCACGGAGCTGGTGCGCGATACCGCCACGCCTCTGCTGTTCAACCATTCCAGCCGCGTCTACCTGTTCGGCGCGCTTGCCGGCCGCCAGCGTGGGTTGGCCTTTGATCCCGAGATGCTGTACGCGGGTGCGATGTTTCACGACCTGGGGTTGACGCGGCAGTTCAGCAGTGCCACGGAGCGGTTTGAGGTGGATGGGGCCAACACGGCGCGAGCCTTCCTTCGCACGCATCGGATCGACCCACGCGAAATCGATACCGTATGGACTGCCATCGCGTTGCATACGACGCCTGGCATTCCGAAGCACATGCATCCCGTAGTCGCCCTTGTTACTGCGGGTGTGGAAATGGATGTGTTGGGGCTGACGTATCGCGACTACAGCGATAAAGTTCGCGAAGAAGTTGTACGCGCGTTTCCACGCCCGCCGCATTTCAAGGAAGACATCATTCGAGCGTTCTATGACGGGATCAAGCACAAGCCGGAAACGACCTTCGGCAATGTGAAGGCGGATGTGATCGCGGACCAGGATTCGCAGTTTCGGCGCGGCAACTTTTGCGCGGTTATCCGGCAGTCGGCATGGGCGGGTTGAGATTTAACGGGCGGGGTGCGGTCTGACTTCGCCGTTTGTCAGGCGCAACACCCACTTGATCCCCTCGAGATAGATCGTCTGTACGCGCGGATCGTCCCAGGTCGCATCGGGATGACCCAGCGTGGATGAGAAGACTCGCCCCTTGCCGTAGTTCTTGATCCAGGCAATGGGAAAGTCCTGGTCGGTGCGCTTCACGCCCGGGTTCTTCAGGTCGAGTTTGCCGGCATCCAGGCTCGCCAGGACATCCACCTGAGTGCGCGAGTAGGGGGCGCGATACTGGTACATCTCGTCGTGCATGACGAACTCATGCGGCAGGTGTTTCATTGCCGGGAAGTCGGGCCGTTCGACGACCACCGTGGCATCAAACACGTTCCACGGATGGTTCTCGAAATAGCCACCCACCATCTCTCCATACTCCGGCCACGTGTAGAAGGAGGCGGTCGCACTGTGAACCGCGACGAAGCCTTTGCCGTCCTCATGCACGAACGTCAGCAGATCGCGCTTCTGGTCGGGAGTCATCTGCGTTTCGCCGTTCGTGTAGAACACGACTGCGTCGAAGTAGTCGAGGTTTCGCCCGCGGGTTTGCTTGGAGCCGCCCTTGGCATAGTCGCCGCTTCCCCAGACATCACCCTTGGTGACGAGTTGGGTATCGGTGCGCAAGAACGCGATGTATGCACCGCTCTCGCGCCCCAGGCGCTCGAGAGTTGCCATGGCATGGCTCACACCGTCATGCGCAATCTGGTTGCCGGTGTGGAGGTCGGCGACAATCAGTATTTTCTTTTTGCCCGCGTAGGGATCCTCGGCAGCCTGGGTCGAGCAGGCCGCGAACGAGGTGTAGATCGCAATGAATAGGGCAACGACGCCTTTGCTACATTCACGCCTCCTCGAAGGCGGCCACTGCTGCTTCCGCGACCTTGATGTCATTTACAACGCTTCCCCCGCTTGCGCCCACGGCACCGACCACGACGCCATTGAGCTTCACCGGAATTCCACCACCAAAGATGATGATCTTCTCATGGTTGGTCGTGTTGATGCCGAACAGCGACTGGCCTGATTGGGATGCCTTCGACAGGTCATCCGTTGACATGTCGAACGCGCGGGCGGTGAAGGCTTTCTTGATTGAAATATCGATGCTGCCGAGCCAGGCGCCATCCATTCGGACGTGCGAAATGAGCGCGCCGCCGGAATCGACTACGGCAATGTTGTAAGGGATCTTCAGTTCGGCGGCTTTCTTTTCGCCTGCCACGATCAAACGGCGGGCATCGGACAGGGTCAGCGTGGTCACTTGTCGGGACATCGAAATACTCCTTACGCACGGATGGCCGCACACGCGTGATACTACGCGCCGCGCGTCCGATGTCCCTGTGGCAAATGACTCGAGCCGGGACACCTCATAGGGGGTGTGTCCGTGGCGATTGATTATGATTAAAAAGTAGCGCTTCCGGATCATATCTGCGCGATGATGTGCGGGTCAGTCACGCGCTGGGGGAGCGATGAATCCGGATCCGCTATTGGGGGTGTTCCTGCATTGGCTCGGCGGGCTCTCGTCCGCGAGCTTCTACGTTCCGTACAAGCGCATTCGCCATTGGTCCTGGGAGATCTTCTGGATCACCGGCGGAATCTTTTCGTGGCTGCTGGCGCCCTGGCTGTTCGCGGCGATCCAGACACCTCATCTGCTGGACGTCCTGGGCTCAATGTCGTCCCAGACCTTGTTCTGGTGCTGGTTCTGGGGGGTGATGTGGGGACTCGGGGGGCTCACCTTCGGGCTGACCATGCGCTACCTGGGGCTGTCCTTGGGAATGGCGGTGGCGCTGGGACTCACGACCGTGATCGGTACGATCGGCCCGCCTCTGTTTCATGGGGTGATCGGGGAGCTTGCCGCGACACCGAGTGGCCGGACCACATTCATAGGCATCGCGATTACCCTGGTGGGAATCGTCGTCGTCGCCCTTGCCGGACGTGCGAAGGAACGCGAAGGCGCCGGCGCGAACGGTGCGTCGGGCGTGGCTGAGTTTGATCTGCGCAAGGGGCTGTTGATCGCGGTGTTTTCCGGATGCCTGTCCGGATGTTTCGCGTGGGGCCTGGCCGCGGGCCAACCCATTCGGACGGCCGCAGTCGCCGCCGGCGCGAGCCCGCTCTGGCAGGGACTTCCGGTCCTGTGTGTTGTACTGGCGGGGGGACTCACGACCAATCTGATCTGGTGCGCGCTGCTCATCCAGCGCAATCGCACGATAGGACAGTTTGCCGGGCGCGTCGGGACGAGCGGCACCAGGCCACCGCTCCTGCGCAACTACCTGCTTGCCGCGCTGGGAGGAACGCTTTGGTACTTCCAGTTCTTCTTCTACACGATGGGTGAGAGCCAGATGGGGCGTTACGGGTTCTCGTCCTGGACGTTGCATATGGCCAGCATCATCCTGTTCTCGACGCTGTGGGGATTTGCTTTGAAGGAATGGGCGGGTGCCAGTCGCCGCACTCGCATGCTCGTGTGGAGTGGAATCGCGATCCTGGTGAGCTCAACCGTGGTGATTGGAATTGGAAACTATCTGTCGATGCCAACTTAGGCGATAGGCATGCAGGTCTTCAACCAGCGGCTCAACCCGAGCGAGTGGCGCGGGCGCAGGCAGTGACGGATGCACCAGTCGGAGTGCTCCGAATGCGACATCCGTATGAGCGTGGCCTACAAAGATGGTATCTGTCGGCCGAAGGGCAGCGAGCGCACGCACGAAAACATCTGACTCGGCGAACCTTCCTTCGACGAGCAATCGGTCCCTCGAGCCGATGAGGTTGAGCGACACGTCCGCCATTAAAGCCGCGTAGAGAGCGACCGCCGCACGCTGCTGGAACGAGTCATCGGGCATTGAAATCCATTGCCCGCGACCCTGCGGAAAAGGGCCCGAACCGGGAGCAAAGGTGGGCAGCACCATCGCACCTGCGGCCAGCACCGCGCCCATGGCGCTGAGCAGGGCGTGTTGGTCTGTCTTCAGGTCCAGGCGCCGCGTATCCAGCCCGGTGAGAAGCTCAATTTCCCGGCCGCCCATGAATCGCGCGGAAGGAATGGGGTTGCCCCACGCGTCGACGTTGACCAAACAGTCACGGGACTCCGGGAGCGCTGCCAGGTTGAAATCGCCGCTGCCGCTGAGAATCCGCATCGCTACGAACCACGTGCCCGTGGAAAGTATCGTTGCCTCGTGGTCAGCGATTTCCGGGAACCCCCGCGCAGCGTGCAGTGCCGCGTTCGAATCGTGGATCCCACAGTAGATCTGTGTGTCGGGAGGCAGGCCGGTGCGCTTCGCCCAGTTGGGCAGCAGAGGGCCGAGTATTGCATCTGCAGGTTGGAGTGGCGCGATGTGTTGCGCCCAACCGCGGGCGACGGACAGTTTGGAATGAGTTGCGGCGAGCGGATTCCACAGATCGGTGTGGCAGCCCAGGCTGGTGACTTCCGCTGCGGCAACTCCGGACAGCAGCCAACTCCAATACTGCGGCCAAGGCAGCACCGTGGTGTTGGGCTCGAGCAGGGCCGGGTTCAACGACTCCTGATAAAACAACTGTGCGCCCAGGTTCAAGCCTACAGGCAGGGCAGGTGAGCCCGTGCTCGCGAAGGGGTCGCGCAATACGTCGTACGCTGCGCGGACGTCGTCCGGCACAGGCGACTCATAGTCGAGGGGCGCCTGAACCAACTTGCCATCGCGTATTACCGCAGCGGCTGCGCCGTGGCTGACCGGAATGATGGAACCGACCTGCGCGAGTCCTGCAAACTCGCGCAGCGTTTCCTCGATCCAACGCTCGATCCCGACCGCATCGAGAGTTGCGAGCCGATTACGTTCAATCCGCGGATTCGGGCGGGTCCGACGCTCCAGCAGACGGCCTTCAGGCGTCCAAAGACTCAGCTTGGACAAGGTCTTACCGACGTCCAGAACGATCGTTGCCCGGGCGGACATGGCGTCACGACTCAATTTGATTAGAAATAAGTGATTATGATTGCAAAATCCGGGGCGCTTAGCTACAAAGAGTGTATGGAAACGGTCATGTCACTGCCCTTTGTCATTCCGGTCAATAGATGGTCGGCCGAGGAGGCGAACGGTCAATCGCCCGCGCAGCTGCTGCTGTATCGCTCCAACCTGCTGGGTTCCGACCTGACGGTGACGAATTTCGGCGGCGGCAACACGTCGGCAAAGCTCGAGGAGCGCGACCCGCTCACCGGTGCCCGCACCCAGGTGTTGTGGGTCAAGGGGTCCGGCGGCGATCTGGGCTCCATGGGGCTGGACGGCTTTGCAACGCTGTACCAGGACAAGTTGTTGGGACTCGAGCAACTCTATCGTGGAGTTGAGCACGAGGATGAAATGGTCGGGTTGTTGCCCCACTGCACGTTCAACCTGAATGCGCGGGCGGCCTCCATTGATACACCGCTGCACAGTTATCTTCCGTTTGCCCATGTCGATCACGTGCATCCTGACGCCATCATCGCGCTCGCAGCGTCTTCCGGCGGCGAGGCGGCGACCCGGGAGATCTGGGGTGGAAAGATCGGCTGGCTGCCCTGGAAGCGTCCCGGTTTCGACCTGGGGTTGCGCTTGCGTGATTACGTCGCGAAAAACCGGGGCCTGCGCGGTGTCATGCTGGCGGGGCACGGGATCATCTGTTGGGGTGAGAGCGCCCAGGCCTGTTACCACAATACAATCGATCTCATTGCGGCTGCCGCGCGTTATCTCAACGAGCGGATGGCCAAGCACGCAGCTTTCGGCGGACAGCGGATCGCGCCGTTGAGCCTGACCGAGCGGGCTGCCGAAGCGGCACAGTTGATGCCCCGGCTGCGCGCACTGATGACGGGGTCAACGTCGAAGGTCGGACACTTCTGCGACGACGCCGAGACCCTGGAGTTTGTTTGCTCGCGCAACTTCGCAAAGTTGGCTGCCATCGGCACATCCTGTCCGGATCACTTCCTGCGAACGAAGATTGCGCCACTCACGTTGGACGAGACGCGCCTGCGGGATGCCGCCTATCTCGAGTCAGTGATCGGCGAGTACCGGGCAGGCTACGCCGCTTATTATGAGCGGTGCGCCGGCCCGAACGATCCGCCGATCCGGGATGCCAACCCGGTGGTGGTGCTCGTCCCGGGTGTCGGTCGAGTCACCTTTGCGTCTGACAAGACTACCGCGCGCCTGGCGGGTGAGTTCTACGCGAATGCCATCAATGTCATGCGCGGAGCAGAATCGTTCGGCCACTACCTCGGCCTGGCCGAGCGCGAGGCATTCAACATCGAGTACTGGGCCCTCGAGGAAGCCAAGCTGCGCAGAATGCCCAAGCCCAAACCGCTGGCGGGCAAGATTGCCCTGGTCACCGGCGGGGCCGGTGGCATTGGCGCCGCGACTGCCGTGCGACTGTTGGCCGAAGGCGCCTGCGTGATGTTGCTCGACCTCGACGCTCGCGTGCTGGAAGAGACGGCGCGGAAGTTGCAAGCGAAAGCAGGGAAGGACGCCGTGCGCTCCGCTGTCTGCGATGTCACCAAGGAGGAGCAGGTGGCGGCCGCGTTCGAGGCCTGTGCTCGCGAATTCGGCGGTCTGGACATTCTCGTCGCCAACGCCGGGATTGCCTCATCGGCTGCAATCGAAGACACCACAGTGGCACTGTGGCGGAAGAATCATGATGTACTCGCTGAAGGCTACTTCCTGACTGCCCGTAGTGCGTTTCCGCTGATGAAACTGCAGAAGGGCGGCTCGATTGTATTCATCGGGTCGAAGAATGGCATCGCGGCGGCTGTCAACGCATCCGCGTATGCATCTGCGAAGGCGGCCGCTCTGCATTTGGCGCGCTGCCTCGCCCTGGAAGGGGCTTCGAATGGAATTCGGGTCAACACGGTCAACCCGGACGCGGTCATCAAGGGGTCGCGCATCTGGGATGGAGACTGGCGGCGTGAGCGCGCGGGCGCTCATGGGATCGACGCCGGAGAGGAATTGGAGGCGCATTATCGCAACCGCTCGATGCTCAAGCGCGATGTTCTGCCGGATGACATTGCCGCTGCCGTTTACTTCTTTGCGTCCGAGATGTCGGCGAAGTCAACGGGTAACATGCTGAACGTCGATGCCGGCAATGCGCAGGCTTTTACGCGCTGAGGTGCGCAAAGCGCGCCAGCGGCATGATGGGGGGTCGCTCAGATGGAAACGAAACTGCCGATTACGCCTGAATTCATTCGTGAGGCCAACGCCCCCAGGCTGAGTGCCCTGGAGGATGACTACGGCTCACTGGGCCGCCAGCTGCGCCGTCGCGGCATCGACATCGAGAAGATCGAGCGCCAGGTCGCGGCGTTTTCCGTTGCACTGCCGAGTTGGGGCGCGGGACGTGGCGGCACGCGGTTCGCGAAGTTCCCGTTCCGCGGCGCGCCTACCAACATTCACGAGAAGCTGGAAGACTGTTCCGTGGTCCAGCAACTGTGCCGGATCACGCCGCGCGTCTCGCCACATTTCCCCTGGGACTGTGTCAGTGACTACCGCGCTTTGCGTGAGCAGGCTGCTGCGCTCGGACTGGCTTTCGATGCGGTGAACTCCAACACCTTCCAGGACCAGCCGGGCCAGCAGCACAGCTATGCTTCGGGCTCGCTGACCTCGACGGATCGCGGTGCCCGCGAACAGGCGCTCGCGCACAACATCGACTGCATCAACATTGGCCGGGAGCTGGGCTCGACCGCCATCACGGTCTGGCTCGGGGATGGCAGCAATTTCCCGGGGCAGCAGGACCTGACGCGCGCGTTTGACCGTTATCTCGAGTCGATGGCGCAGATCTACGCGGCGCTGCCCGGCGGTTGGCGGATGTTGCTCGAGCACAAGCTGTATGAGCCCGCGTTCTACAGCACCGTCCTGCAGGACTGGGGCTCGTCGATCCTGGCTGCTCAGCAGCTGGGGCCCAAGGCACAGTGCCTGGTCGACCTGGGGCATCACGCGCCCAATGTGAACATCGAGCAGATCGTCTCCCGCCTGCACCGCTTCGGCAAGCTGGGCGGCTTCCACTTCAACGACAGCAAATATGGCGACGACGACCTGGACTCTGGCGCAATCAACCCGCACCAGTTGTTTCTCGTCTTCAACGAGCTGGTGGAAGCCGAGCTCAACCCGCGCGCCGGCTTCAATCCCGCGTACATGATCGATCAGTCGCACAATGTCACGGATCCCATCGAGAGCATGTTGTCTTCGGCCGAGGCGATCGCTGCAGCGTATGCCAAGGCCTTGGTAGTGGATCGCGGCGCGTTGCGCGACGCCCAGGAATCCAATGACGTGATGATGGCCTTCCAGGCATTGCGGCAGGCTTATCGGACCGATGTCTCCCCGCTCGTGGCTCGTGCGCGGCTGTCTGCCGGGGGCGCGATTGATGTGCTGTCTGCCTATCGCTCCAGCGGCTGGCGGCAGGAAATGGCCGGGAAACGCAAGCTCCTGGGACCGGGTACCGGCATTGTTTGATCGAAATTGATTGAATCGAGCAGTCAGTCCGTCCACAGTACAACTTCGAAAGGTTTGGCACTGGGTGGACTATGCATTCGGCGGAGCGCGATAAACTCATCCTCGAAACCCTGGATCAACGGGGCTTCATCTCGTTCCAGGATCTGGAAAAGCACCTGACCGCGTCCGCGGCCACCATCCGCCGCGATCTGCAGCGCCTGGATGACGCGGGGCTCGTCAGTCGCGTGCGTGGCGGCGTCAAGCGAGCCAACAACGCGCCCGAGCCAACAGGGCGAACGCTCAGCGGAGTGCCGTTCCACGAGAACATTCACCGCAACCGACCTCAAAAAGAGGCCATCGGCCGCGCGGCTGCGAAGCTGTGCAATGTGGGCGAAGGGGTCATGATCGACGGCGGCTCAACCACCCTGCAGATGTGCCCGCACCTGGCCGGATTGAATCTGCAGGTCCTGACCAACTCGCTGCACATTGTGAATGCGTTGTTGGCGCAGTCCGGAACCCGCGTGCTCGTGCCCGGGGGCCAGGTGTTTCCCGAGCAAAACATCATTCTGTCGGCCGCCGGTGACGATGGCATGCCGCGATTTCATGCGCCCCGGTTGTTCATGGGTGCCGCCTCATTGGGTCCTGCGGGCCTGATGCAGGCGGACATTATTCTCGTCGCCGGGGAACGCCGCTTCATCGATCGCGCGGACGAAATCATCGTGATGGTGGACAGCTCGAAGTTCGACGGGCCCTCCGGACACGTCGTGTGCCACCTGGAGGAAATCGACATCGTGATCTGCGATGCAGGCATTTCGCCGGCCCGCATCTCCATGCTGGAAAAGGCGGGGGTGAAGGTCCTGATCGCGTGATGGCAGGGTTATGGCGATATCCGGCGCTGTTGGTTGCGCTCCTCTTCTGTGCCAGCGCGAGTGCCGCGATCGACAATCTCCGTGTGGAGTATCGCGACAACCCCATCGGCCTGGAGGTATCAACACCGCGATTCAGCTGGCAGACGACCTCTGCGGCTGGAGTACGCGGTGTTGCTCAAAGCGCCTATCGAATTACTGTCAAAGATCCAGCCGGTTCGATTGTCTGGGACTCGGGCAGGGTTGCGGACAGTCGATCCCTCGACGTAGCGTATGGGGGAGCACCGTTAAAGCCGGCCACGCGATATGACTGGCTCGTCACGGCATGGCAGGGCGGGGCGGCAGAAAGCTCGGCGCAGGCCTGGTTTGAGACGGGATTGATGAATCCGGACGCGGCCCTCTCCGGGTGGGACGGAGCGAGCTGGATTGGTGGCTCCGCGGCCGACCGCGTGTTGTACGCGCAGTACCTGCCTCTGTTCGATCTCAACTTTGCGCTGACAATCTCCCCAGGCAGCCACCGCGCCGCCATCGTGCTGGCCGCCAACGATCCGCGGTTGATGGATCGCAACAAAAACATCTACGGGCTGCAGAATGCGCGCAACGCCAGCTACTTCAAGGTGGAGCTCGACCTGGCGGGCGTCGACGCGGGAGGCGGGGAGTCAGCCGTTCTGAATGTCTATCGTGCCGGCTACAGCACTGCGGATAGTCCCGGCAAGCCCTTCAAGGTCTTCAAGATCAAGGATACGGTGATCAACCGGAAGAATGCGCATTCGGTGCATCGCGTCTCGATTCGGGATGAGTTCGGCGAGCTGACATTCCATATTGATGGCAGCGATACTTTCCACGTCCCGGAGGCTGGCGATGAGGGCGCTCCGGCCGGCTTGTTCGACGTACGCAAAAAGAGTGCCTCCATCAATCTGAATCCCGCGGGCACGGGCCACGACTACCTGACGTATGGATTGTTGTGCGAGATGGGCTTCGCCATGGATGCCGGACAGTCGGCTTCCTTTTCTGAGGTGACGGTTTCCGATACGCGTCAGCCTGCCAACGCGGTGTTCCGCGAAGACCTCACTCGATCGCCGTACGGCGGAATTTACAAGGGTACCGCATTGCGCGTGGCTGGCGGTGCGTACTCTGTCAGTGGCGGCCGGACAGGCGTGTTTATTGTGGCTGATCCCAGTCACAACGCGATGCCGATGTTACGAACAACGTTCGACGTGAAGGCCGGGAAAGTCACGGCAGCACGTCTGTATGCCACCGCGCGGGGCATCTACGAGCTTTATCTGAACGGCAAGCGTGTCGGCGAGGACTACTATAACCCGGGGCTCACTCAGTATAACGTCACTCATCTCTACCAGACTTACGATGTCACCAGCATGGTGACGACCGGCAAGAACGCCCTGGGTGCGATGCTCGGTGAGGGATGGTGGAGTGGCCTGTTGAGCTACGGAAATCTCTGGAATTACTTCGGCGATCGACAGTCGCTGCTGGCAAAGCTCGTGCTGACCTACGAGGATGGCTCGCGTGAAGTCATAACGACTAACGACAATTCCTGGAAGTACTTCAACGAGGGGCCGGTTGTTTATTCCAGTCTCGACATGGGTGAGGTATACGACGCCACCCGGGATGCTGCGATTGCAGGTTGGAGTACCTCTGCCTACGACGACCATGGCTGGCATACTGCCGTCAGAGTTCCTCTCGAAGGGACGGCACATATCGGTCGTACCACCGACATGTTCGGCCGTACGACTGATGTCAACTTCGACCATTTGTCGATCCGGGGCCAAATCGGCGAGTCGGCGAAGATTTACCAGGTATTGACCGCACGGCGCGTGACGGAAGTGCGCAAAGGCGTTTACGTCTACGACATGGGTCAGAATCTCGTGGGCGTACCCCGGATCAGGTTCGAGCAGGGCGAACCCGGCAAGCGGGTGACCTTCAGAGTATCGGAGATGCTGTATCCCAAGCTCGCTGCCTCCGGCGACAATGTTGGGATGATCATGACGGAGAACTACCGCGCCGCTCTGAGTCAGGATCAGTACGTCATGAAGTCGGGCCCGCAGCAGTTCCAGCCGCGTTTCACTTCTCACGGCTATCAATACCTGGAAATCTCAGGGCTCGATGAGCCTCTGCCGCTCGACCAGGTCCAGGCGGTAGTGATCAGCTCTCTGCAGCGCGTAACTGCGAGCTACCAATCATCGAATCCCGCAATCAACAGCCTCTGGTCGAACCTGGTCTGGTCGAACGTTGACAATTTCCTGACGATTCCGACGGATTGTCCCCAGCGAAACGAAAGAATGGGTTGGTCTGGAGACATCAGCGTCTTTTCGCGCACGGCGACCTATGTATCAAACGCAGCGCCTTTCCTGCAACGGCACATGCTCGCGATGCGCGACACTCAACTGCCATCCGGAAAATTTACCGACATCGCGCCCGTGGGCGGCGGCGGCGGGGGACTCCTGTGGGGCAGTGCGGGCATTACCGTCGCATGGGAAGCCTATCAGCAATACGCCGACACCCGACTGCTGCGCGAGCATTACGCAGCGATGGCTTCCTACATGGATCACCTCGCAGCGTCGATTGATCCGAAGACGGGGTTGAGCACGGATGTGCTGCTCGGCGACTGGCTCGGGCCTCAGGACGGGCAACTGGGGGCCGCTTTTCCCGCTACGGCATATCACATCTATGACCTTGCCATCATGATGCAGGTCGCCGACGTACTCGGGCGCTTCGATGACGTGGAAAAGTACCGTCGGATGTATTTCGAGCGTAAGGAGTTCTTCAACAGGACTTTTGTAAATGCAGACAAGAAGACGCTCGGGTTCGTCGGGAAACCCATCTTCCCCGGCGGTCCGCCAGCGCCAGGAACTGGCGCATTCAAGGTAGCGGACACGCAAACTTCCTATGCTGTTGGCTTGGCGCTGGGTGCATTCAGCAATGAAAACATCCCGTACATGCAGAAGAATCTTGCAGCGGCGGTTGAGCGTGAGAATACGGACGATCGGGGGGTAACACGGCCACCGTATTCACTGATGACCGGCTTCATCGGTACCGCATGGATCAGCAAGGCTTTGTCTGCTGCGGGCCGCGCGGACCTGGCGTACCGGGTATTGCAGAACCGGCAATATCCCTCCTGGGTTTATCCCATAGATCAGGGCGCCACCACCATCTGGGAACGACTCAACGGCTACACGGTCGAGAACGGGTTTGGCGGCAATAACAGCATGAACTCATTCAATCACTATTCCTTCGGGGCGGTGGGACAGTGGTTGATGGCGTATTCCCTGGGGATACAACGGGGCGAGCCGGGGTTCAAATCATTTGTATTGCAGCCTGAGCCTGACCCGACTGGTCAGATGACCTGGGCCAAGGGCCACTATGACTCCGAATACGGCCGCATTGAAAGTGCGTGGAGCATCGCCAACGGGATGCTGACATACGCCGCAACTGTACCCGCCAATACCACCGCTACGCTGTATTTGCCCACGCACTCAGCAAGAACCGTTCAGGAGGGCGGCAGGCCGGCGGCTGGGTCCACCGGTGTTACCTTCAAGCGCTACGAGAAGGGCAGGGCGGTCTACCAACTCGCATCCGGAACTTACCAATTCACGGCTACGCCTTGACGGAGGGAGCGACGCGGCGGTTGCGGGCGAGGATGGCCGAAGGGGTCTCTCCAAAAGCCTTTGAGAATTCGCGGCTGAAGTGGCTCGCGTCAGTGAAGCCACATGCAAACGCCACGGAGGTCACGTTTTGATCCCGCGGCTGCTCTTCCAAAAGCTGGCGCGCCTGTTGTAATCGCCTCTGCCGGGCGAAGGCTTTGGGCGAGTAGCCCCTGGTGCGTTGAAAGGCACGGTAAATGCTCCGCGCGCTCATGCCCGTCAGCGCTGCAATCTGCTCGATGTCAAACGGTGCGTTCCAATTGGCTGCAATATACTCCTCAACCTGACGGACTTGCCACGGCCCCGCGGCCGGTGCGTTGCTTTCGAGGAGGCCGCGCAGATTCTGCTCCCAGTTCTGCAGCAGGCTGAGCATCAGGGCGTGTTCCAATTCTGCGATGAACAACACGGGTGCATTGCGCCTCGTGCAGTCAATGTTGGCCAG
>JAXDQF010000275.1:0-7154 GCA_034668025.1 Gammaproteobacteria bacterium
CGCACCGTCTTCCGGCACTGCGTCTCCTGTCACCGTGTCGGTGGCGGACGGATCGCCCACGGTGACCACCTGGGAGTCTCTCCGCTCCGAAGTCCTCGCCTGCACCAAATGCGCCTTGCACGGCAGCCGCACGCAAGGCGTGTTCGGTGTCGGGAACCGCGAAGCGCAGTGGCTGGTCGTAGGAGAAGCCCCCGGTGCCGAGGAGGATCGGCGAGGCGAGCCGTTCGTCGGTCGAGCAGGCCATTTGCTGGACGCCATGCTCAAAGCAATTGGGCTGAGTCGCGGCCGCAACGTGTACATCGCCAACGTGTTGAAAAGCAGGCCGCCAGGCAACCGTGACCCCAAGCCCGAGGAAGTCGCCGCCTGTCTTCCTTACCTAATGCGTCAGATTGAACTGCTGAGACCACGCGTTATGCTCGCTGTCGGGCGGATCGCGGCGCAAAACCTACTGGCCACGGACACGCCGTTAGGTCGTCTGCGCGGGAAGGTCCACCACTTCGGTGAGCTTAATACTCCACTGATTGTGACGTATCATCCCGCATACCTCCTGCGCACTCCTGGCGACAAGCGCAAGGCGTGGGAGGACCTGAAGTTCGCGCGTAGCGTATTTCAGGGACTCAACCCAACCCAATAAGGTTACGTGGGATTCGATGGCAACTGCGCCTGAGCTGCTCGATGCGGTTCCGGACATCCTCATTCGGCCGATGGCCGAAAGCGATGTCTCCGACGTCATCACAGTAGAGCGAGCTTCCTACCAGTTTCCCTGGAGCGAGGGGATTTTCAGGGATTGCCTGAGGGTGGGATATGTCTGTCGTGTAGTGACAATCAACGACGCCATCATCGGTTACGGCGTCATGAGTGTCGGCGCCGGTGAAGCCCATATCCTCAATCTGTGTATCACCGAGTTGTACCGCTGCCGAGGCGTTGGCAAGCGGCTGCTGTCTTACCTTATTGAGCGGGGCGCCGCGGCGGGTATGAGTGAGGCCTTCCTGGAAGTCCGGCCGTCGAATACGTCAGCCATCCGCCTCTACCTGTCTGTTGGCTTTGAGCAGGTTGGTATGCGCCGTGGTTACTACCAGGCGGTTGGCGGACGCGAAGACGCGGCAGTACTCAAGTTGGCCTTGCGCCCACGGCGTGGCACCCGCTAGCCAGATCTGTCTCCCTTCGGTTTCGGCCGGATGCTGAAGTCGCTGCTCTGTGTTGCCGCCCTGAGCGTCGTCTGGGCCGGTGTACGCGCAGCCGAGTCGGTCAAAATCAACCTGCACATCGCCAGCCAGCCGTTGGATGCGGCACTGCAGGAGTTCGCTCGCCAGAGCGGCATCCAGATCGTCTTCTTTTCGAAGTTGACCGAGGGGCACCAGGCACCCGCGTTAGAAGGCGAATACACCGCGGATGCCGCCATGAAGGCACTTCTCATGGACTCGAAATTGACATTTCGCGTCATCAATCCGAAGACGTTTCAGGTCAGTCCCATGCCCGTTGTCGGGGCTGACGAGTCAACGCCGCGCGCGCCGGTGGTTGGGGATCAAAAAGTCCGCGTCGACGATCACACCGCGCTGGAGGAGGTGGTCATCAGCACCGCCGAAGGGCTGGTCGCCACACGAATAGAGACGCCGCTACGCGAGATACCTCAGACAATCGGGATCATCTCGCACGAGCAAATGCGCGAGCAGAACGACACCGACCTTGCGGACGCTTTGGCGCACAGCCCTGGAATCACCGCTGTCCGCACCGACTCGCTGGACCAGGATTTCTACTCACGCGGCTTCAAGATCACTTCCTTTCACATCGATGGGGGCGCCGCCTTGTTCAATGTGACCGGGATCGACCAGCCCTATGTCCGTTCAATGCCCGGGGTTCCGTTCCTGGGCACGCCGGATCTGAGTGAGTTTGATCACATCGAAGTGTTGCGTGGCTCCGACGCACTGTTTGGTACCGACGGAAATCCCGGTGCTACCGTGAGTATGGTGCGCAAGCGTCCGTTGGCGACGAACCAATTGCTACTCGATGCCTGGACGGGCTCGTGGAGCAACAACCGGGTCGAAATCGATGCCACCGGACCGCTTGCCTTCGACGGCGCTTTGCGCGGCCGGGTGGACGGACTGTTTGTGGATCGGGATTATTTTTATGACACTGCGAACATTCGGCGGCGCAGGGTGTTCGCCGTCCTCGACGCCGATCTGACCTCATCGACTGTTGTAACGCTGGGCGGCAGCTATCAATGGGATGACTCGTTGCCATCTGTTAACGGGTTGCCACGCAATCTCGATGCGAGCGACCCACATCTGGCGCGCAGCACCGCGCTCACCTTCGATTGGTCGACCTATCGTACGCAAACCCGCGAGATCTATGTTCAGTTGCGGCAGGCCGTGGGCGATGACTGGAAGCTCAGATTCAATGCGACGAGCTGGAACGGAACGTCGCGCTTCGCATACGCCGAGTTGAATGGCGGGGTCGACCCTGGCACACGCACAATATCCGGCACACCGGACGTGTTGGCTGCCACACATCCCAATGAACAGCGTCAGTATGCCGTTGATCTCACGCTGAGCGGCAATCTCGAATGGTTTGGACATCGCACGCAGTTGGCGATTGGCGGGGATTTTACGCGGGCGAGCACCGACCTCGCGTTTGATTATTTTGTGCTGCCGCAATCGTTGCAAACGCCGGCGGACAACTTCGATCCCACTTCGCTTGCCGACCCGCGGGGCGGCAGCGCCCTGTTCGCGGTCGACGCCATCGGAACAGAGTGGCGGGGCGGGCTGTTCGCGTCCATCAGGGCGTACCTGCTGAAAAACCTGTCAGTTGTAGGGGGCGCGCGAGTCAGTGACAACCGCTACAACGACCGCGTCAGCGTATTTGTCGGCAGCCAAAGCGTTACGGTCCCTGCCAGTTTTGGGAACTCCCGGGTCGTCACGCCGTACCTGGGTGTCATGTACGATCTCAATCAGAATTTCTCGCTCTACGCGAGTTACGCCGATATCTACCGCGGCACGGGATTTGATGCGAACGGCAGCCAGCTGCGCCCGAATCATGGAGTTGATTTCGAGATCGGCATCAAGGGGGCCTGGCTCGAGAACGCCCTCAACGGCTCACTCGTGTTGTATCGAATCGAGCAATACAGCATCGGCTTTCCCGGTCCGAGCGATCAGCCGGCCACCACCGTTCTCGGGACTAACACCAGCACCGGCATCGACCTCGAGCTCAACGGCCAGGTGCGTCCCGGCTGGCTCGTGGGCTCCGGCTACACCTACAACATCAACAAGGCAGCCATCGGCGGGTCGCTCTCGGAGTGGACACCACGGCATCTGTTGAAGTTGTGGAGCAGCATGCGTTTGCCGGGGGCGCTGCGCCGTTGGACCGTGAGCGCCAATGTTCAAGCTCAAAGCCCCAACGCGACAACTGGCAACTATTGTCCGGTAGCAGGTCCGGGCGGCATTTGCCTCGGCGAAACCCCGGATTACAAGCTGCGGCAGGGCTCGTACGCCGTAGTCGACTTGCGGGCGAGCTTCGAGGTGGACGCGCATTGGCGCGCGGCATTGAGCGCTAACAATGTGTTCGACAAGGTGTACTACCAGACACTGGGCACACCTCAGGGCGGCAACTGGTACGGCGAGCCGCGCAATCTGCTGCTGCGAATCGATGGCCGCTTTTGATATCGTATCCACATGCTCAACGCAGCGCGTCGCTCCCGAAAAGAATACTTCTACAAGACGATGGCCTCTCCCGTGGGCAAGCTCGAGTTGGTTGCCAGCGACGTGGGCCTGGCCGCCATCCTGTGGGAAAACGATAACCCGCGGCGTGTGCCGCTGAACATCGTCGCTGAAGATCGGGACCATCCTGTCCTGCTCGAGACTGAGCAACAGCTCGGCGAGTACTTTGCGGGCCGGCGACAGAAGTTCTGCGTACCGCTCGATTTCGCGGGGACGGCGTTTCAGAACCAGGTGTGGCAGGCTTTGCTGGCGATTCCGTTTGGGGAGACGCGTACTTACGGGGAGATTGCCCGGCAGATCGGCAAGCCGGCGGCGGTGCGTGCTGTTGGAGCTGCGAACGGTCGCAACCCGATCTCAATCATCGCGCCATGCCACCGGGTGATCGGCTCGACCGGCAAGCTGACGGGGTTTGCCGGAGGCCTGCAGGTCAAGGCACACTTGTTGGCCCTGGAGGACGCAAAGCGACCGCGGCTGTTGCCGTGATTTGAATGGCACGCTCTAAAAAGAAATCCTTCCACGCTCTGTTTCGGCCTTTGAGCGCGAAAGGAACGCGTGCGCCCAAGTCCGTGGCTCCGGAGGACAACGAGTCGATCCAGGCCATCTGGAATGTCATTGCCCGCATCCCTCGCGGCCAAGTCTCCAGCTACGGTGATGTCGCGCGGGCCGCCGGACTTCCCGGCCGCGCGCGACTGGCCGGTACTGCGTTGAGGTTGATGCCTGAGGACATGAACCTACCGTGGCACCGGGTCATGGGTGCCGGCGGGCGCATCGTCTTCCCGAAAGCGTCGCGACATTTCCGCGAGCAGGCGCGACTGCTTCGCAGTGAAGGCGTGCCGGTCAAGGATGGGCGTGTGCCGCGATCCGTGCTGGCGAATCTCGAAGAGCTCTAGGATCTATCGCCAGCCCTATTGAGGGGACGCATCGTATGGCAGCGGGCGAGGCGTGTGGCGAGCGATTGTAATCAGCATGGGGCGCCGCGCGGCTGAGTATTTCCGCGTGCAGGAGCGGATTTATCAGGGAATGAGCTTGCGCAACGCCGGCGTGGAAATTTCGTCGATGTGCCGAAATGCCGGTGCGATCTTCTCGAGCTGATCGGCGGGCACGCCGTACTGCTCAAAATGCACTTTCCATTCGCGCACAATCTTCCAAATTCCTGCAATGCTCTGAGCGGCGGTGTCCGCCGATAACGTAAATATCTCCCGACCTGCGAACGCGTTGTCCAGAGTGGCGTTCCTACCCTCGGGTCCCACTCCCAGATGCAGGCGTCGTTCAGAGGCTAGGCTTGCTCGTGGCATAACATCATAGAGCGGACTCAGTCTCCAGCCCGGGAGGCGGACGTCCCAGACAAATCCGTGGTTGCGGAGGTGATCGTCGTCGTTGCTGACGAAGATGTTGAAGACCAGGCGAGCAAAGAGCTCGCGGGTATTCTCCCGGATCACACTCTCATGGCAGTACCGTCGTATGGCTTGCGCCAAGTCTCCGTACGACTTGTCCGGTGATTCCATCTCGTCGCAGGCCACTAGTGTTAGACCGCTGACGAACCCCAAGCGCTTCTCGACCAGTCCGGCGGCCGCAGCCGTGCTCAACAGATCCTCGGGCAAGGGGGCATCCTGGCCCGGTTTGGCCCAATACCGGTCGAATCGCCGGATCAGCATCACGGTTCGGGCGCCCACCTGAATCAACTTGACCGGCGGAGCCGTCAGGCCTGCCGCAGCGGCCAGTCGCAGCGTTGCGGTTTCGATGGTAGGAACGGCCAAGGCGTCCTTTCGGCTCGGAAACTTGGCCAACCACAGTATCTGTTCGTTGTCACGAACCGTCGCCTTGGGACGGGCGCCACCCAAAGGGCTGCCTTGCGCGAAGATCTCTTCGAGATGTGCGGGTACAGGCAAGCCTTCGTCGATGCGCTGGGCGGCCTCCATCAAGTACTGCAAATTGTCCCAGGTGCCGTAGCCCAATGTGGGTTCGGCTTCTCGCGAAATGCGAATGTCGAGTGCGCCCACGCGCTGGCTGCCTGCATGGAGGAGATAAGTGGATTCTGGAAGACTGTTTGCGGGTACATTGAGGCGAGACTCGATTACCCGCCGCCCCCAGGAGTCCGGTGCGGCATCGCGAATCCCACCGAACAACAGGAGGTTGTTCGGCGGAAACAGCGCCTTGCCTCGCACGGCGCTCTTGTCGTGGATACTCAAACTCACGGGATCCACTTCAAGTGCGCTCGGACGCTCCAGGTATCGCAATCCGTAGGCGAATGCCGAGGCCAGTAATTTCGGCCCTTCCTCGGTCAGAGTGAGTTGCCCGCAAGGCACCCACTGCGCATCGAGGTTGGCGAAAACAAACAGTTTTTCTTCCTTCGCGGCCATGGTCAGAAGTCGATCTCATCCAACTCGCGCTTCGAGAGTTCCCGGGCACGTCGGCGTTGTTCCTGGGCGCTGAGTGCGGCCAGAGCGGGGTCCGATTCGGACAAAAGCTCCAGGAGCGTCTTGCCCGGCACAATGGCATCCAGGTAGCGCAGGATCTGGCCCAGCGCGACTCCGGGATCGCCTTTTTCCAGCCGATATGCGGAATTCCGTGATAAGCCGGCTCGCAAGGCCACCTGGTCTTGCTTCATGCCTCGGGCGATACGCAGGCGCGCAAGGGCCGCCCCCAGCTTGCGTGCGGCAGAAGCCAGGTTTGGGGTCAAGACCGCCGCTTGGGTGACTTTCATGCTCGTTTAATCAATCGTTAATGCGCTATTGCTCGATTAATCGAGTGAAAAGCTTACCCATGGCGAGGTTCTGAGTCAAGAGGTAGTGTCTCTTAAATCGAGCGCTAACTGGATAATGCTCGATTAATCGCTCACAGAGCGGGCATTACCGGACCGAAGACTGAGCAGTTGCGCACCGCCCATCCCCGTCTCACCAGTGCACGGTTTGCGGCGCGGCGTATGACTCCGGATGAGCTCTCGCCACTGACGACTCACTGCAACATGCTCGAGCAATGCATCGCCACAGGCGACATCGCCGGCTGCGTGAGTCCGAGCCACGAATTTCATTAGACCCTCATTGCGGCTCGCTCGGACGGAAGCGCGTGTATCTCTCGGTGTCTTCCTCAAACGCTTCAAACAGTTTGCTTTGAGCGCCGACCGGCCATCAACTACACCGCGACCCATCTGACACACGTTTGTCCAGCAATCTCGAGCTGATGCTTCGAGAATCCCGGTGCGGCACGTTACTCATTTTACCGGACAGGTCGTTTCCGCGCGCAGGCGATGTCTTTACAATTCGCGTCCGCTGCCAATGCAGGATGCACATGCGAATTCTCTACCCCTCCGATCACTCGAACGCAAAGTTGCCCGATGATCTTTTCGCCGAGGAATTCAACACGGCGAGCTCAATGGGCCTATCCCTTTCGCTGTTTTCGTTCGAAGACCTGGCGGCGGGGACGTTTCGCGCCAGACCGGCA
>JAXDQF010000276.1:0-31314 GCA_034668025.1 Gammaproteobacteria bacterium
AGATTCTCTCCCGGGGCACGCGTGGCTGCCCACCCGATATACTCGGCAGCGATGTCATCGGACGCGGCCTACGGTGGAGTGTATGTCGCGGTTGCCATGCTCTGGCTGTGGAAGGTCGATCGCGTCCTGTCCTCCGCAAATATTCGATGCCGCAGCCGTCCCGCCGGTCATTTAGGTTCATTTGTGCGCACTATGGCATGATTGGAACATGCTGAAGGCATCGGGGATTCTGATCGATTTGGTAATTGAAGTGCTGCGATGGCTGCGGCTCACCTTTCGATCGAGCCAGTCGATCCAAGCCGAGAATCTGTTCTTGCGCCGACAGCTTGCACTCTACATCGAGCGCGGCGAGAAGCCTCGACGGATCGATCCAGCCACACGTATCTTTTTGACTTTGCTCTCGCGATTTTTCGATTGGCGCGGCGCGCTAACTGTTGTGCGTCCGACGACGCTGATTCGTTGGCACCGAGCAGGATGGAAGTTGTTCTGGCGCCTAAAGTCCCGTCCCGGCCAACCGCCGATTCCCGCTCAGTTACAAGCGCTGATTCGCCGGATCTCGGATGAGAATCCCTCGTGGGGCGAAGAACGCATCGCCAATGAGTTGCTGTTGAAACTGGGGATTCGGGTGTCTCCACGGACCGTGAACAAGTACCTTCCCCGGCCTCCGCGAGGTCGGCCGAGAGGTGATTTGCGCTGGTCTACCTTTCTGCGCCTGCACGCTCAGGGAATCATTGCCTGCGATTTCCTCCTTGCGGTAACCGCGACCTTTCGTCTGCTGTACGTGTTTGTTGTGATAGAACACCACAGCCGTCGCCTGATCCATTGCAACGTAACCGCCCATCCAAGTGCCACTTGGACGCTGCAACAGTTGCGTGAGGCCATTGGGTTCGAAGAGCGATACGAATACCTGCTTCACGATCGCGATAGCATTTTCGCCAAACACCTCGACGAATCGATTGAACGTCTCGGAGTCAAAGTGTTGAGGTCACCGCCACGCAGCCCTAAAGCAAATGCGGTCTGCGAACGCGTTATCGGGACAATTCGTCGCGAGTGCCTGGACTGGCTGATTCCCGTGTCTGAACATCATCTGCGGCGCATTTTGAAATCGTGGATTCGTCATTACAATGGCGGACGGCCACATATGTCGTTAGGCCCAGGCATTCCCGAATTGCCGGCAATCACGACAGTCCCGGCGCCGTCTTCGCGACATCGTCGCGGAGAATCGTACGCCGTTCGAGCCGCATCAATCTTGGATGGACTGCATCACGAATATTCGCTGATGCCTGCCGGCGTGTGACCGAGTTATTGCGGACTACAACGATCATGGCTCGCTACTCCTTGGCCCGAGCCTTCTTCGAAGTCCCTCGCGAGCGGGTGCCTGACTTCGTCTGACGTCGCGGATGGATCGTCTCATGTCGCGCGCACAGCGCGACGAACCGCGTGATACGCTCGGCGCGCGTCTCCGGCTTCTTCGCCGTCTGCACGCGGTAAAGGATTGCATAGCGGTTCGTACCGTCGAGCGTCTCGAAGAAGGCTCTCGCACGAGCGTTGCGCGCGAATGCGGCAACGAGGTCCGCGGGTACACTCGATGAACGTGCTCCATCGTAGGCCCGCTCCCACCGCCCGTCACGCTTCGCGCGCTCCACTTCAGCTAGACCCGGCGCCTCCATAGTCCCGGCCGCGATCAGTGTCTCCGCCTTCGCGCGGTTGATCTTCGACCACGGACTCTTGGCTGTACGTGGCGTGAAGCGCTGGAGCCACCAAACGTCGTTGAACCTGGCCTTCTGCCCGTCGATCCACCCCCATGCGAGCGCACCATCGAGCGCCTCTGCGTACGTGAGCGACGTCGAGCCCGACTCCTTCTTCGCGATCTTTAGCCACAACCCGCGCGATGAGGCGTGGTGGGTCGCCAACCACTCTGACCAGGCACTTGCCGTTGCGAACGAGAGCACCGGCAGATCCTCGGCTGCCGTCTCGACCTGCGAGGCTCTTCGTCCAGTTTCGCCTTTGCCAGAAAGCGCGGCCACTACTCGCCCTGCCCATACTCGAGTGACCTGTACGAAATGATCGCTGGTCGAATCGGTGGCTCCATTTCGTCCATTCAATCTCTCCGAACAAGCGGCAGACAAGTATTCTAGGTCTGACGTTAGGGCGCAATGAAACAGAAAACCAGGTTGAGCGGGCGAGTGGCGGCTCGGATTACCTCGCACAGCACTCTCTCGCGACAAGACAGCTGTGCTCCGGGGAGGCACCCGCTCGTTGGCAACCGACGCGATGACGCCCAACGCGACCTGACGCGCGAATATCGGCGGTCGCCGAGGGCGCTTCGTTGCGCGTCGCTCCTAACCAACGCTCGCCAACACGCCCGGCGATCATGCGGCCTCCTTTCGCGCTATCAGCACCTCCGTTTCCAAACGCTCCTTGAACACTCCCGACGGATTTGCACGCAACAGCGCGTCTGTCAGATCTCGTTCGAAGAGAGCGGTACGATCGCCGAACGCCGATCGCGGCGACGTCGATATCGAGTAAATGCACCCGACGATAGACTGCACGTCGCGCTCGAACCCCACCGAAAACTCGCGAACCGTGAACCGCGAGAATGTGCCTGAGCGCAGCAGCGCAGGCTCATCTTCCGGCTCCGGATTCATCTGGTGGTGACGCGGGCGATGCCCGAGGTAGCGCACTACCAGCTCATCAGCTAGCGTCTCCCAACTTTCCTGCGGTCGCCGCCGACCGGGACTGATGAGCGCCAGCGCGCCGTCCGAAGCAATCATTGGCGCGAGATGGCACAGAACGGTGTCCCGGTCCATCCAGTGAAAGGACTGCCCCATGGTCACAATATTGAAAGTCCCAAGCGCCTCGCTGACGTCTTCGGCGCGCGCGCGCAGCCACTCTATGTTGTGACGGCTCGCCTTTGCGCCGCACATCTGCCCTTCGTTGAGCATAGCCTCGCTCGGATCGATCGCGAGCACATGACCGACCAGCCGCGACAGCGGAATAGCGATCGTGCCGGGCCCGCATCCCAAGTCCAGGGCGCGCGACGTATTGTCGAGCTGGAGGGCGTCGCGCACATAAGGAAGTGCCTGCGGAGCGTAGGGCGCGCGAAACTTGTAGAAGTCCGCGGCCTCCGAGAACGGTGAATCGACTGAACGGTTGTCCATGCGGCTAGCATAGCGCTGCGAATCGTTCTGCGATTGCGCCCTAACGCACGCGTATTCGCATGGAGACCGCAGGAACAGCGGGTAGCACCTCGTCGAGATTGCCTGCCCTCCCATGGTGACCTGCGGATCGAGCGGCAGGTTTCGACCCTATATAGAGACTCCGTCATAGAGACTCCGTCCTGCCTTGAGTGATATTGAGCATGACCGGCAGGTCCTGGAAGTCAAAAAATGCGGCATTGGCGATCTTCCGAGGCACCTTCATCAAGGTACGCTATGGGCGTCACAGTAAGGGGAGTCATAGTCATGACGGACCTTGGGCATCCGGAAACGCTGTTCGCCACCGCAGGCCAGTACCGCGTCGCGTACCGGATGTCGGGGGCCGGGCCGCCTGATGTCGTGATGACTCCCGGATTGTGGAGCCACATGGAACTCATCCGCGAGGATCCTGGCCACGTCAACTTCCGCCGTCGCATGCAATCCTTCAGTCGACAGATCGGCTTCGACAGCCTCGGCACTGGCCTATCCGACCGTCCAATGGGTGGCTCGGCAGTCGAATACTGGATCGAGAGTTGTGCGGCAGTCCTCGATGCAGCGCATTCGCCAGCGGCAGTGATCGTTAGCCTGTTCGGTTCCGCACCCCTGGTGCTGGAATTCTTGAACCGGTATCCGCAACGTTGTTCCGGGTTGGTCTTCATTAACACGCATGCGTGTTGGGCAGCCCGTCCGGGCTACGCCGCCGGGGCACCGCCTGAGGAGATCGCGAAAACACGGGAGTTTATGGCTAAGGCCTGGGGCCGGACGGGGTTTCCCGTCCCGTCTGCCTCCAGCCAGGCGGGCAATGCGGAATTCCTTCGGTGGAGTGCCACCATACAGCGGGCCATGGCCTCACCCAGCGCTGTGCTGGAGGGCCTTGCCGAACTCGAAGCACTTGACTCGCGCCACATACTGCCGCAAATCCGTGTCCCCACTCTGGTGATTGCGCGCACCGGACTGGCGCCGGGGGCCTTCGCTCGGGCGCGCTACATCGCGGATCACATCGCGCACGCGGAGTTCGTCGAGCTTCCCGGTTCCGACGTTGCCCCATTCTACGAAACGCCCGAGTTGATCCTCGACAGCATCGAAGAGTTCATCAAGAGCCTCGAGTAGTGGCCCAACAACGGGTTCCAGCGGACGGGTCCGGCTACGCCGCGCCGCCGCTGAACCTGTGCGTTGACGTTCTAGAAAATCGATGGAATGAGCGGCAGCTTTCGGCGACGAATACACGCTTCTGCATCCGAGCGTCTGCTATCGAGTAAATTCAACTGCTCTGTAACTGGCCGAAAGCAGGCGTTCCTACAATCATCTGACCTGTACCCGCACCGGGACTGCAGGAAGGTGAGTAGGCCCCGGCGTTTCAGCCGGAGCCCCTCGTAGAACCGTACGGGATGCTCACGCGTCATACGGCTCCCATCGTCCGTACCTTAGTCCATCCAAAAGCAATCCAGTAAGTGAACAGCCGAGGGTTGCGGCGGAGTGTCTTCTCCCGCCAGCGTTGGCGTCGGCGCACATTGCAACGAAGGTTGCGATATTTGCGCCGCGCCCACTGCAGAAGTCTTTTATCGAAGTGAAAGAAGATCCGATACAGCGCTGAACGATAGAAGCGGCCGTAGTAATTCAGCCATCCTCTCAATGTGGGGTTGTAATGCGTAGCCAGCTCCTGCAGAGCGACAGAGGTTTGTCTTGGGATATGCCACTCGCGGATGCTCTGATACATCCGCTGCAACGCTGCTGCACTCACCGCCGGCAGGAAACTCGTCCAGTATTTCCTGTCGCGGCCTTGGGCACGCCGTGGCCGGAACGTGAACCCCAGGAACGTAAATTGTATCCGGGGGTAACGTCCACGCCGATTGCTGTCCTTGCAATACACCACCCCGGATTTCTCCGGGTGCATTTCCAACTTGCACTCTTTCAATCGTTCCGTGATCGACGTGAGCAGTCCTTCCGCCTCAGACTGACTTTGGCAGTGGGCTACGGCGTCATCTGCGAAACGGGCGAATGGACACTGCGGATACTGCCGCTGCATCCATCGATCGAAAGTGAAATGCATGTACAGGTTCATCAACACCGGTCCGATCACTGACCCTTGTGGAACCCCTTTGCTCCGCTGGACGCTCTGCCCGTCCGGCCTCACCGCAGGGGCGGTCAGCCATCGCTCGATGTAGAGTCGTGCCCAAGGGTCCTTCACGTGCTTGCTGATCGCTTTGCGCATCAGGTCCCAGTCGAGTTCATCGAACGCACGACGGATGTCAAATTCGACACACCAGTCGTACTTCCAGCATCGCTCCCGGGTTACAGCTACCGCATCCGCGGCCGACTTGTTCAGCCGATACCCGTACGAGTCTGGATGGAAGAGATCTTCGAACTCCCCTTCGATTCTCGCCTTTACAACCTGCTGGGCGATCCGGTCAGCGACCGTGGGTACTCCTAAAATTCTCACTCCGCCTTGTTTCTTCGGTATCTCTACTTGCTTCACGGGTGGGGGGACGTAGCTCCCCGAGGCCATCCGGTTCCATAACTTGTAGAGATTCCTGCTCAGATCCGCCTCGAACATCTCGATGCCCTCATCGTCGATGCCCGCAGCGCCCTGATTAGCTCTGACGTGCCGGTACGCTTCCAACACCCTTCTCTTGGATATCTCAAAAGGCTTGGTCGATGTCACGGGCTCTTCCTCGTTACCGAGTTGACCCATGTCGTCGACCAGACGACGCCACCGCTTTGCTCCACGTCCATTACAGACGCTTCAACGCTCGTACCGGTGGCTCCGTCGCTGACGGGCGCATCGATATTCCTCCTCGTGGTTCCGCCACTTGTCGTTTCTCTACACATCACCCGTCAACTTTCACGTGTTCCGCAAGGGAGCCTGAGCTGAGATCGTGCCACCTTTACACCGGCTGCCGCTGGGCCGATCTGCAGATCTCTCTCCCAGCTTCTCCCGTAGGTACACTGCGCCCCACGGTTCCGACAGCGTCTGCGCTTTTCGATGCGTCATCGGTTGGTTCACTTTCGTTCACCTTCTCCGCTCTTACCTGCCGGCCTCTTAGGGCCGACTTTTCAGCAGTCGCTCACCACCACGGCCTTTTGAACCGCAGCGGCACTGCCTGGTTTGAAGCCAGTTTCTGCACACCGGCTCCGAGGGGCCCACCCTCATCTCCTCCTGCAGCACTGGGAAGCCGATCCTTCGGACTCCCATTCACGTCGCACCAGCGTGTAGCGCTTCACCCCGACCACTTGTTCCTGCATCTTTTCCGTGAGTTGATCAGTTCGCTGGACAGCCTGTGCCTCCGACACACTGAGACGGGAAATTACCCGTGATCAACGAGCCGTTGGTCAGCACCAGCTTTCCAACGTTCTGCACGCCGCCTGCCGACGGTGGTGCGGACGTATCGTTGGAGCCTTGGTTGTTGTAGAGGACAGCGGTCTGATCGAGCGTCCATGACACCGTCGGATCCTTGCTGAACGCGAAGATACCGCCACCCATTGCCGGTGCCGCGCTCGAGTACACAAAGTTGTGTGCAATGACGCTGCCGCCGATCACCTGTCCTGAGTTGGCCGCCACATAGAGCCCGCCGCCCCTGGCAGCGCCGAATGGGTTATATACGTTGTTGGCAGTAATGTCGGTTCCGATTATGGTGACCTTCCCCAGCGCATAAACTCCACCCCCGGCGCCATCGCAGGCCGGACCACTGGTGCACGTGGTCGGAGCGGTGGCCGAATTGTTGGTGATGATCGGTTGCGCCAGAACGAGCGTCGAACCCGCCTCGGCGTAAACGCCACCTCCCGATCCAGCCGTGTTCAGTTTGGGGTTCCCGGTTGCCGTGTTGTTCGACACGACACATTCATCTGCCAAGTCGACACTGGAGCCCGGGGCAACGTAGACGCCGCCGCCAATGTAAGCAGTGTTGGATGAGATCTGGCAGTTCGTATTGATCAAGGACGTGGGGCCGCCGGGGGTATTGATACTGATGCCACCACCGGCGGCAGCGGTGTTCCCGATGACGTTGGCACCCAGCAGAATAAGATTGGCGCCCTGGCGGACCTGAACGCCCCCCCCTTGAGCCGTTCCCCGGAAGTGAGACCCGCCGGTAACGGTCACAAAGTAAATAAACTCGTCGAAATACGGCCCGCCGTTGTTGGCGCCGAGTGTAAACACCGGCCCGACACCGTCGCCAATCAACACAACCTGCGTCGGGGCATTGTTCACGCCGATGATTTCCAGCGATTTGCCGATAATCGTGATGTTTCCGACGTAGCGGCCCGGCCGCACTACGATCACATCCCCTGAGGCGGCTGCATCAACCGCGCCCTGCACAGTTTTGTGCGTACACACATCCAGACAAACGTTCAGTGTTGCGGCGTTGGTAATGCCGGCAGCGAGTGCCACACCTGCAGCAGCCATCCAGGCAAGCGCATTCCGATGGACAGTCGTCATGATTCTCCCCTTGGAAATGTTGAGAAGCCCGTTGCGGGATCCTTCATGACATAATCTGCAAAATCCGTACCGCTGCCAATATTCGCTGAAAACTGAGCGACCTACGCGAATGCGGACGCACCCGGAACCGGGATTGTGTAAAAGGGATCGACGTGAACTGCGTCACAGTTCACTGCTGGGCGTGCGCGAACGGCGGCTACAGTCCCGTTTACAGTACGGCAATCCGGATCATACGTATTTCATCCTGACAGCTTGTGCGACCGCAGGTTGAGCTGGTCGCGGGAGGTAATCAGCTTCGTGGGGGCGATCAGTTGCTCCTCAGACAGATGATCCTCAGTGGCAGGTTCAAATCCTGTCTCCGATATTTCCTGCGGCAAGGTTAAGATCTTGCCCGGACGCTCAGAAATCCGAGCGCCCCGCCATCATGGAGTGGACGGTGACCCCTAATCCGTATGCGCCCCCGAGTGCTCGAGTTGCAGGATCGCCACCCGAACGCTCTGCCGTCCCAGCGGGACACGTGAATGTCTGGACTGGCTGATCCCGCTGTCTGAATCCCATCTGCGCTTCATCCTGAAATCGTGGATCGCGCACTACAATGGCGGGCGACCGCATATGTCGTTGGGGCCCGGCATTCCGGAAACGCCAGTTATCACGAAGGTCCTCCCGGAGTCGTCTTCGCGACATCATCGCGGAGAATCGTATGCCGTTCGAGCCGCATCAATCTTGGGTGGACTGCATCACGAATACTCACTGACGCCTGCCGGTGTGTAACCGAGTTATTTGCGGACTACAACGGTGTTGAGACTCAGCCGCACATATCGCGATAATCTTCTACCGCAACGCCCTGCTCCGGCACGTTGAGCCTATTGGCCTGCGACCTGGATGGTCCCACCTCTCTCAGCGCGCCTGCTTCCCGCGACCTGCGGCCTCCAGGATCATGTCAGCGATTTCTCTGGGGTGGGAGACCAGCGAAAGATGTCCTGCGTTCAACTCAACGGTATGGGCTTTCATGCGCTTTGCCAAAAAACGCTCGAGGTCAGGCGAAATTGTCTCATCCAGCTTCGACACCGCATACCAGCTCGGTTTTGTCTGCCACGCCGCGACTGTGGTACGTCCGCCAAACAATGCGGCCGCAGTGGGTTGCTGCACGGCATACAATACTTCCGCCTTTTTATGCTGGATGCCATTCGCGAAGTACTTGATGAAGGCCTCCTCGGAAATCGTGGTGAATCCGTCGTGGTTTTGCACGCCTGCCCTCACCGGCATGGTGGGAAACCTGCCCGACAGCGCCACGAAATCCTCATTCGCGTCGGGTGCCCGAGCCGCGACATAGACCAGCGCTGAAACTTTTGGGTCATTTCCGGTCTCACTGATGACCGTACCGCTCCACGAATGGCCGACGAGCACCGTGGGTCCGTCCTGCAACTCGAGCACACGGCGCGTTTCGGCCACCGAGTCTTCGATCGAGGTGAGCGGATTCTGCACCGCAGTCACATGCAAACCGGCTGCCTGCAGCCGCGGAATTACCTCGCTCCAACTGGAGCCGTCGGCCCACGCGCCGTGCACCAACACCACGTTGCGCGCTTGCACCGGTGCGGATGCTTGAGCGCCAACGCGGCATGTCATGAGTACCAACGAAAGCGTGCTGACGGCAACCACTGTGCATTTCTTCACAATTCTCATCTATCCATCTCCATCACCGACGCACATTTGAGTCCCTACCGGTGAAGACCGGCAGAGAGGCGGAAATATTTCCGGCCGGTTCTTAGACAATCCCATGCGTCGGCCAGACGGTAGCTACTCGATTCGGTGCGCCGCGGAAGCTTTGGGCACTACCGCTGTCACACACTCACGGAAGTCCGAATAACACAGCCGGCATCATCTCGTCACAGTCAATGGGCGGCTACGCTGCTGAGACCCGACGCTCACAGTTGTCCGATCCAGCCGCCATCGGCAGAGCGAGCCGCAGCTTCCGCCGTGCGTGAAACATGCGAGTTTTAACCGTGCTCGCGGGGCATCCCATTATCTCACCAACTTCCTCACAGGAGTAACCGGCGTGATACATCAGCTCGAGCGCGGTCCTCTGCTCGAACGGTAGCCTCAAAAGTGCTTTTCCAAGCCACTCGGTCGTCTCGAATCGCTCTTGCGTGTCATCTGATTGCGACTCCTCGTCCCCGGCCGCCTGGGCGCCGGCGGCACGCCGCCGACTTTCGGCGCGGAATGCATGCATGGCACGTCGGTACGCAATTCCAATAACCCAGGATGACACGCGGGATTCGAATCGAAAGCGACCCGCCTGTTGCCACACGATAAACATCGTGTCATTTATGATCTCGTCGCGGAGTTCCTGACGCCAAGTAAGGCGCCGCAGAAACCTGCTCAGCCGCGCACCGTACAGGAGCACGAACCTGCTCATGGCCAGTTGGTCGTTGTTGGCGATTCGCCTCACGAGTGCGCGCTCCCTGGCATCCGCTGCATCTGCCACGCCTCTGCGCTCGTCTGCATCCGACAGCAGCGTTGTCACGTTTGTCTCAATTCTGTTTTTCACATGTCCTTCCGGCTGAGCGCCCCTCGGTGGCCGACGCTCATCGGCTCGCAATCTGGCGCCATTGGCCCGTAGCCGCTGCTCCGGTACTCCGAATGGGTCGGCTGCAAACACATCGCAACCGCCGACCAGGCGGCGATGCTTCGCGCCCATTGTCCGCCGGACCAACACCCGATCCTGAAAAACAAACTCCTCCGGACCCCGATTTGTCTCGATCACCCCGGGCCCAGAACTGCTGATGCACAATTGCTCCGACTGGAGGCCCCGAACGCAAATTCGATACCTTCTCTATTACGATCCGGTACGTATCGTATCGCCTCTGGCGGCATCAATCAAGTGAGATCAAGGAAGAGCAGGCGGGCGCGTCTTGGCCCAGGTAATCGCTGCTGGTTGGTCGCTTTACGATGCGCTTAGAGACTCCGAGGAGCAGATCCTGTATGCCCTCGGGCGCACAACGCGAGCGCTTCCTCAGCCGTGGTGAAGCAAGGGCGACGCGACGCCGCTTGATTTTGCTACCTCTTATCTCTGCGGATGATGCCCTCGAACACCACCCGCCTCGTCTGATTGATGAAGTTATTGTCAATTGGGTAGTATCCCGTGAGCATTCTATATATGAGCGGCCCATAGAGCGCGTCGACCAGGGCTTCCAGATCGAGATTGGGTAAAAACTCTCCCTGATCAATCCCGCGTTGCAGGGCGGCCTTCGCTGCCGCCCGTCTCGGCTTTAAATAGCCGACGAAGAAGGCTTCTCTCATTTCCGGGTCGTACTGGCTGAAGCCAATCATTTCCGTAAAGATTTCGCCGGTCTTGCCCCGATATGCCTCGGCGAGAATCTTCATCTGGCGCTCGATGTCGGCTCGGGCCGAACCTGTATCGCGGAACGCGATGGAAGGAGCGACCGCCTCCATGAAAGCCTCGACAGCGAGCACGCCCTTGCTGCGCCACCATCGATATATGGTCGCTTTTCCTACGCCGGCGCGGGCAGCGACGCCCTCGATCGACATCTGGTGGAATCCGACTGTCTCGAGGAGTTCGTATGTCGCATCGAGAATAGCCTTGCGCGATGCTTCGCTACGCTTTCGGCCTTGTGCGGCGGTTGTAGAAGGCAAGGTTGCCAATGAGTGACACTCCTGGGTCGTTTCGAGACGTCTCGTTTTACAATACCAGGCATCTTTCGTAAACACTGCGATTCGGCTGCGCGCGCCGCAGCGGCGCGTCCCTCTCCGGCGTCTGCTCAGCATCGCCCGCTTCAGCTACGAACTCGTTCACGAAACCAACAAAAGTTTGCCGGTCGTCTTGCGACTCTCCAGATCGCGATGAGCCTGAGCAGCCTCAGCCAGCGGATAGGTGCGTTCCACTCTAACTCGCAGGCCGCCCTTCATAACGGCATTCAGAATACCCGTGGCGCGCGTGAGAAGCTCCGAACGGGTGGCCGTATAGGCACCCAACAGAGGCCGCGTGAGATACAGAGCTTTTTTGGCGAGCCGCTCCGGATCGAAGGGACGTACCGGGCCGCTGGCTGATCCATAGAGCACCAGGGTGCCGCGTGATTTGAGCGACAGCAACGACATGTCGAAAGTCGTCTTGCCCACCGCATCGTATACAACAGCCAGTCCGCGCCCGGCGGTCAGCCGTTGGACTTCCGTGGCGAAATCAACCTGGGTGTAAAGAATGACCTCGTCGGCACCGGCGTCACGACACAGTGCGCCCTTCCCTTCAGAAGACACCGTCACCAGTACCCGCGCACCCAATGACTTGGCCACTTGCGTCAGAAGCAGCCCTACTCCCCCCGCGCCCGCGTGGATCAGGATCTCATCCCCTGGACGGATCGTATACGCGGTATGGGCCAGGTAATGCGCGGTCATACCTTGTAGCATGACTGCGGCTGCCTGCTCGAAGCTGACACCGTCCGGAATGGGCACTACACGATCGGCCGGCGCGAGCGCGCACTGTGCATATGTGCCCAGGACACTGCACCATGCCACGCGGTCGCCTTTTTTGACCGTGGTGACGCCCTCACCAACCGCAGCAACGGTTCCAGCTGCCTCCTGACCCGGTGTAAAGGGAGGCTGGTTTCCGTAGCGCCCTTCGCGGACATAAAGGTCGATGAAGTTGACACCAGCGGCCGCGATGTTGATCAACACTTGTCCCGCCGCTGGCACCGGCGTCGCCACCTCCCGCAGCGTCATGACCTCAGGACCGCCAATGTTCAAAACCCGTATGGCTTGCATGTCAGTTCACATCCGCAGTTGCGCCGCCACGCCCGCCACGTTAGTAACGGTTGAGCCAACGCGAGTACAGCACAGACTTGGGTGTCGGCGCGTGTATACGATACGATCCGTCTCGTTCTACATTAGTGGTTCTTGCGGTTGGCGTCAATAGTTCCGGAGCGAGCTAAGATTGAACTTAGCTCAGATTCATTGACGCCAGCAGATCGCCATCAGCATCGCATCCGTAACGACCGAGCGGTCATCTGCGAACTCATCGATCAGCCCACAAAACGCCGGGACGACTATGCATGCGGAGCAGTCCCGAACCGGCATCTTGAATTCAGATCTCGTTTGACGGTGGATCAAACTGACTATCTAATATGCGTCCAGACCGAAATAGGTAGTTGGTATAGGTGATGGGCGGAACACGCGATATTAGTCAAGACCGTGATGGGACCGCGCGGCTGACGCTGGACGCATCGATTTTGTTAGAAGGCAAACCTCAGATAGACGCCACAGAGGGCCCTTCTTCCTTGCCCCGACCAGTCGCCGCTTTTTCCTGTACCAAAGGTGAGGCTGAACGCACCGCGCCGTCAGTCGCTCGGTCCGATTCTGTAATGACAGCTATCCGCCCGCATTTCATCTGGGGACGCGACGACACCACACTTCCGACACATCGCGTTGTGTATGCCATTGATCCTACAACTTCTGACATTTTGTCGAGCTAATAGCTTGACGGGAATCACCTGCGTGCACGAGCTCCGATCCACGAGAAAAATCATCGCGCTGGCCGGTCTGTTGTGCAGCGTCCTTCTACCCGGCTGTCGGTTGAGCCCGGCGCACAGCGCGGCCCACAGCTATTCGACCGTCATCAACGTAAAGCTATCCGACTGGCAGCCCGCCACCAATACGGCCGGGCAGAAGGGCTTCGCGGTCGACCGGACTGTGCCCGAGTTGACGGACGAGGCAGTGGACAATGATGGTGTCGCCGTTTACTACATGTTCGAAGGATCGGATCGGTACGAGCCGTTGCCGCTGGTGTTCAACAGTGTGATCTACCACGCCTATCATTCAAAGGGAAAACTGTCCCTGCGCATGTTTTCCGCTATCGGCCAGAACCTGGGGGAGCGGCCTCCGCCGGAGGTCACGGACCTCAAAGCAAAGATTGTAATCTTCTGACGGTTGCCACCTGTCCTCCGCAAATATTTGATGCCGCAGCCGGCCCGCCGGTCATGAGGTTCATTTGTGAGCACTATGGCGTGATTGGAACATGCTGAAGGTTTCGGGGATTCTGATCGAATTGGTGGCTGAAGTGCTGCGATGGCTGCGGCTCACCTTTCGATCGGGCCAGTCGATCCAAGCCGAGAATCTATTCCTGCGTCGGCAGCTTGCGCTCTACATCGAGCGCGGCTTGAAGCCTCGACGGATCGATTCAGCCACGCGGATCGCCCTGATTCTGCTGTCGCGACTCTTCGATTGGCGTGGCGCGTTGGTTGTGGTGCGTCCGGAGACGCTGATTCGCTGGCACCGAGCGGGATGGCGCTTGCTCTGGCGGCTGAAGTCCCGATCCGGCCGACCGCCGATTCCTGTTGAACTACAAGCGCTGATTCGCCGGATTTCGAATGAGAATCCCTCGTGGGGCGAGGAACGCATCGCCAATGAATTGCTATTGAAACTTGGGATTCGGGTGTCTCCAAGGACCGTTAACAAGTATCTTCCCCAGCGTCCGCGAGGTCGGCCGAGAGGTGATTTGCGCTGGTCTACCTTCCTGCGCCTTCACGCTCAGGGAATCATTGCCTGCGATTTCTTCGTCGCCGTAACCGCGACCTTTCGTCTGCTGTATGTGTTTGTGGTCATTGAGCACCACAGTCGGCGCCTGATCCATTGCAACGTCACCGCCCATCCAAGTGCTGCTTGGACGCTGCAACAGTTGCGCGAGGCCGTCGGGTTCGAAGAGCGCTGCGAATACCTGCTGCACGATCGCGATAGCATTTTTGCCAAACACCTCGACGAGTCGATAGGACGGCTCGCAGTCAAGGTGTTGAAATCACCGCCACGCAGCCCTATGGCGAATTCCATTTGCGAGCGCGTGATCGGCACGATCCGCCGGGAATGTCTGGACTGGCTGATCCCGCTGTCTGAATCCCATCTGCGCTTCATCCTGAAATCGTGGATCGCGCACTACAATGGCGGGCGCCCGCATATGTCGTTGGGGCCCGGCATTCCGGATACGCCGGTTATCACGAAGGTCCTCCCGGAGTCGTCTTCGCGACATCGTCGCGGAGAATCGTATGCCGTTCGAGCCGCATCAATCTTGGGTGGACTGCATCACGAATACTCACTGACGCCTGCCGGTGTGTAACAGAGTTATTTGCGGACTACAGCTGCTGGATGCGAAGTCGCAGTTGTTTTCCATTCCCGTAGTCGGTACGGCGAACTGCGGCCCTGCCACAATCTTTGCAGAGCAGAACTTCCAAGGATTTCTACGGATATCGAGCAAACTGGTCGGCCGGTCGAAACCGGCGGGCCTCTATGCCATCAAAGCCGACGGGGCGTCAATGAACCGCGCCGAGATCAAAGGAAAGCGCATCGAAGACGGTGACTACATCATCATCGACAAGGAAAACCACGACGTGAAAACGGGAGATGTGGTTCTCGCGATCGTCGACAGCAAAGCGACGGTGAAAAAATTCATCGACGATCGCGCCAACGGCCAAATCGTCCTCATGGCCCAATCATCGTTCGACTACGAGCCGATCTATCTGCACCAGGATGACGACTTCACGATCAGCGGCAAGGCTGTCAGTGTGATCAAGAGACCACGAATTTAAGGGCTAATCCAGCGGCACCGAGGTGTTGTAGTTCCGCTCACCCCCGCGTAGGGCGGCTTCCCACATCCTTCAGGTGCTGCACGACCGTGTTCACAGACGTACTCGGATTGTCCTCTTGTATTTCTGTTCGACCCTTCAGCCAACGAGCGTTGGCAAGCGCCGTTTCGACGCGCAACATTAGCTGTTTCGTGACGCCGTCATCTGCCTTCGCATAACCATTCAGGTGCTCTCTTCGAATCTGCACGATCACATCGACGCACCTCTGGAAGGGTCTATCGGTCCGCTCGAAATGGAGAAGAACCCAGAGTTCGAAGCACGGAACCGACACCACCTCGTGCATGTTAAGTCGATTCCGGGAGCGGCTGGCCAGGCCCCTGATCCTCGCGCGCGCTCGATCAAAGCTCTCGTGGCCGTCGCGATCGAACACGCAGAAGATCGTGTCGTAGCCACCCTGCTCTGCTGCCCTCTCTTCGGCACACTCGACGACACTGATGGGAGCAGCCCCCTTCGTGTTATCCGCGACCACCACCTCGGCCGTGGTCAGCTGGAAGAGTATGCGTACCGCTTCGAAGTACGCTTGCTCCGTCTCACCCTCGCACACAATCAGCGTAATCGAGCGCGGCTCGCGTTGGCCGGGGCGGCGCTGAAACGCAGACTTACTACGTATGTTGGAAATGTGACGACGGGGCACGTGCTATCCGCTGATCTTTCCAACCATAGGAACGGCCCCGTAGCGCCCCTTCATGTAGCCCCGTTCCAGTGCTTCGTCCTTGCGCGGTCGGTAGTCGAGCAGCGGGTACAACTTAGTTGATTGCTCCGCGTCCTTTTCGACAAACCATATTTGGTCGCGACGCAGGAGATTTGAATCGAGCAGCGTCGTGTCATGCGTCGTAAAGATCAGCTGCGCGCCCTTCGTGTTTTTGTTTCCGCTCAACAGAGTAACGAGAAATCGCGTGATGTACGGATGCAGACTCCTGTCGAGCTCGTCGACGAACAATGTCGCACCGACGGTCAGAGCACGTAACCAACCGCCGGTGAACTCAAACAGCTTACGTGTACCATCCGATTCATCTGACAGGTCGAAACGGACCTCTTCGCCAGTCTCGTTTCTCTTGTGCCAGGTAAATACCTTGTAAACCTTCTGCGATGGCGGTGGTGAACCCGGCGGCGCCTGCGGAAAACTGATCTGCAACGTCACGCCCGGCCCGGCGACTGAATGCTTCTGGCTCTGGAATTCCTCCTCCCGAACTTCTATTCGCTCGATACCGATATCGGCGGCCTTCATGAACTCGATGAACTCCTTGCCGCCTTCCGGTTGCCGCAGCAGCTCGAGGCTGAGGAAGGGATTCAGGTCCGTCCCTGTTGTCAGCACGATGAGCTTCTGAGCGATCCAGTTGAACGCAGGCTTCAACTGCTCGTTGTTGAGTTGAATGGCGGTTGAGAAGAACAAGGAATTCGAACGCGTGAACTCCTGCCAGACCTTCTTTTCCGCACGTTCACCCTTGAAGTTCGGACCAAACCACCAGTCATAGGTCTGCGTATCGCGCTGGAACTCTCGTTCGAACCACCGCTGGGACCGGCCCCTCGGGTACGCTACCAACCATTCCTTTTCAACCCGCTGCGGCGTGAGCGCGCAAAAATACTCGTAACGGGTCGCATCGTCGGCGACAAATACAATGCCGAACTCGCACGGCCGCTCCGCGGATGTCTTGTCCAGAAGGAAGGGGCTAACGGGTAGTACCTGCCCTTCCTGCGTGGCTACCGCGGAATTGACCACGAGCAGCTGCAGAGTCTGCAGCGCTCGGAGTAAGTTGCTCTTACCGGCGGCGTTCGGACCGTAGATAACGGCTGACCGAAGTACCCCGCCGACATCCTCGCCTGCGGATGACACATTGCGAGCCAGATGATCGTCATTGTCGTTTGCAGCCAAGCTCAGGGTCTGGCGGGATAGGACGGAGCGGAAATTCGCGACGCTGAATTCGATCAGCATGCCGGTAATCTCCTCCAGATTGATATTGGGTGGTGATTCTTGTGGTTTTTCCGCAGAATTTCAACCTTAATTCGCCTAAATTGGCCATCGGATATGCAAAATTGGCGAATGCGGTGAATCGCGGGCGTTCCAGGGACCGGATCAGGGAGGCACGCCCAGCGCAATAGTCTGATCCCACCGTCGAAGCTTCCGTCGGAAGTCGGCGCAGTGAAGCGTTGGTCGATCTGCGACTTGTCAAAAATCGGTTGTCTCACGCCAGAGTGCTTCGGACCCCTGATTTCAATTTCCAGGACAGGGGGCAGGCCCGACTCGGTTGCGTGGTACTAAACCGCGGAAGCCGGGTTCGAATTCGGCTGGGTTACGATCTGCCCCATGACGCGCTCTAGAGATGTCATTCTGCAGGAGCTCACCCGCGAGGATGCAATGTTGGTCGGGCTTGAGCGAGCGCGCGACGAAGCAAGAGCAAGGATCGAATTGCTGCGCGCAGAACTTGCCGCCGCCTCGGCCACCACGTCAGTCCCCCATCCGTCGCCGCCCGCAGGGGTTATCAAGTCGCCCCACACTGCCGCCGACAAGGTCAATTTGTTCCGATCCTTGTTTCGCGGCCGAATGGATATTTTCCCGCTTCGATTCGTAAGCAAGAAGACCGGCAAGCCTGGTTACGCTCCGGCGTGCTCGAATAAATGGGAACCGGGACTGTGCCTGCTGAAGACTGGAGGCAAATGCAGTGACTGCCTAAATCAGGCATTCGTCCCAGTTGGCGACCAGGTCATTGTCGACCACCTGCAGGGTCGACACGTCATTGGGGCCTACCCGCTGCTTGAAGACGAGACCTGTTGGTTTCTCGCAGCGGACTTCGATAAACACTCGTGGAAGGAAGACACGGCCGCCTTTGCTGAGACTTGCCGGTCCGTCGACATCCCCGTTGCAGTTGAGCGCTCGCGCTCTGGTAACGGCGCGCACGCCTGGTTTTTCTTTGCGGCGCCGGTCTCGGCGAACGTGGCGAGAAGAATGGGCTGTTACCTCGTCACGGAAACGATGAATCGCCGCCATGAATTGAGCATGGAATCCTACGACCGCCTCTTCCCGAACCAAGACACCATGCCCCGAGGGGGTTTCGGAAACCTCATCGCACTACCTCTCCAGCACGAGCCCCGACAGCAGGGCAACAGCGTCTTCATTGACGCGCGGTTCGAACCGTTTGCGGATCAGTGGGCCTTCCTCGCGTCCGTGCCGCGCATTGAGCCCGCTGCGGCTGAAGCCATTGCGAGAGATGCCACGCGAACCGGCCAGATCGTCGGCGTTCGCTTCGCCGAAGCCATCGATGATGAGGAAGCGGTAACTCCATGGAAACGGCCACCGTCGGGTCTCACTCCGACGAAGAGGATCATCGGCCCGTTGCCGTCCCAAGTGAAGGCCGTCCTCGCACAGCGACTCTTCATTGAAAAGATTGGACTGCCGGCTCCGCTGCTGAACCAGTTGAAACGACTCGCGGCGTTCCAAAATCCGGAGTTCTACAAGAAGCAGCGCATGCGCCTGTCTACCGCGATGACTCCGCGGGTGATCAACTGCGCCGAAGACCTTGCTCAACATATTTCACTGCCAAGAGGTTGCGTATTCGAAGCGCAGCAGTTGCTTGAAGAGCACGGGGCGGCGCTGACGATCGATGACCAACGGCATGGCGGCACACCGCTGGAGTTGAAGTTCAATGGCCAATTGACATCCCTCCAGAAGGAAGCCTCCCGCGCGCTCATTGAGCATGACGTCGGCGTGTTTGTGGGACCGCCGGGTATCGGCAAGACTGTCCTCGGTACCTACCTCGTCGCGCAGCGCGCCTGCAGCACTTTAATCCTTGTTCATCGGAAACCGCTCCTCGAACAATGGGTCGCCCAACTCGCGATGTTCCTCGATATAGACGAAAAGCAAATCGGCCAGATCGGAGGCGGCAAACGCAAGCCGAACGGTCGCCTCGATGTAGCCATGATGCAGAGCCTCGTCCGTAAGGAGAAAGTCGATGACCTTGTTGCCGGTTATGGCCATGTCATCGTCGATGAATGCCACCACCTTCCGGCGGTTTCATTCGAGCGAGTGCTCTCCGAGGTGAAGGCACGTTACCTCGTCGGCCTTACCGCGACACCGCAGCGGCGCGATGGGCACGATGCGATCACTGAAATGCAGCTCGGACCGGTGCGATTCCGAATCGATGCAAGAAGCCAAGCCGCGCGCCGGCCGTTCAACCACACGCTCATCGTCCGAGAAACCCGATTCCGAATGCTCGACGACAAACCGAACATCGGCATACAGGAAATCTATTCTGCCCTTGCAAACGATGAAGCTCGAAACAGATGCATCGTTGACGATGTCATCACCGCGATCCATGAGGGTCGCTCGCCCATCCTTCTCACAGAGCGCAAAGATCACCTCGAGTACTTCGCCGATCAGATCCGCGGGTTTGTGCGACACCTCGTCGTGCTACAAGGTGGGATGACGGCCAAAGAGCGGAGCCGCTCCGCCGGCCAACTCGCTTCGATTCCGGATACGGCAGAGCGGCTCGTCCTGGCGACGGGTCGCTACATCGGCGAGGGTTTCGACGACGCCAGGCTCGACACTCTGTTTCTTGCGATGCCGGTCTCATGGAAGGGCACGTTGATCCAGTACAGCGGCCGGCTTCATCGAAATCATCCGGCCAAGACCGAAGTACGGATTTATGACTACGTGGACCGTGACGTCCCGATGCTCCTACGGATGTTTGAGAAACGGCTCACTACCTATCGCGCCATCGGATACGCACGTGGCGAGGCACCGCTCGGATTTGCCGAACCAGCCGAGGAGCAGACCATCGAGTACGACCAGGAGGCGCTTCGGCACTTCGAGGAGGACTTGTGACGGCACGAAGAGAAAGCGCCCCGCATGCCGCCGCTCGACCTCGGACAAACTCACGAGCCGTTCTTATTAAAGCCGTTTACATTGCACCGGAGGTTAGTAAAGCGAAGCCCGATTTCCTTTACTAGCAACGACGGGGCGCCGAGGGAAGCGCCGCGCGCTAACTCATTGGCGAGCCCGAGTTGAAGTCCGAGCGGTTTGAATGGTGAACATCGCCAACTCACCGAACGCGGCGCGAGCCGAAAGGTCGCGGAGTATTGAGTCGTGCTGGCGTGACCTTCGTTGATTGCCAGGGCAATGAGAAGGGCGTTCCGGCGGTGGATTTCCGCGGGCAACGGTTGCTGTGTGCCCGGCCGCGGGCTCAAATCCATCGAGTCGGTCTTAGCAGGTTCATGGGATCGATGCGCAACACAGTCTGCTACGAAATAGTTGCGAATTAAAAATGTCGTGCTAGGCTTGACATTGTGTAGCGGCATCGTGCCGCACACCTATCGAAGCGAAACTGAAATGCTCTCACTCTACGGAACAGCCCTATTTGAAACGCAGCGCGGGTCCCATCGCGCCGCGCTCGGCTGCCCGTCGAATACGGGTAGTTGGTTACGGCCGGTCGCGAAACATTATCGCGACCGCAGGACCCAACCCATTCGGTAACTGCCTTTAGGCTCCCAGGCCCGAAGGCGCAAGCCGGACGGGCACCCGAAGGGAGCCAAGCCACCTGAGATCTCTCTCAGAGACGGCGAAAACCACCCAAACAGTGTCCGCCCGCGAGGTCTAGCCCTCGATGGATTCGTGCGCGTTGCGCACGGACCCCTGCGCCGCAAGCTCGGCACAGGACGTTGTTTAATAATCAGAAACGGATCAAGGGACTCTCACCCTTGCGTCGCGGTCTGCACTGGCGTCACCAGCTGCAAGGCACACCTGCGCGTCCAACACGCGCGGTGGGCTGACCGTAACCGATGAGGGTGAGAGTCCCGGGGTCGGCGGGACCTTGAAGCACGTGAACGCGTGAGGGTCTTGCTCGCTCTGAACTTTGTTCAGTCAACCAATTGGACGTCATTCGAAACGCACTGTACTCACGACAGTGTATCCACATGATGCTGTACACCCACCTACGCTGTAGTCCCGGAAGCCGCACGCGCGCCATACGTTTCCCTGATGCCCCCACTTTGGGCACTCGACCGCCCAACATTGATGCCTGACAAAATGACCGCTGCTGATGCGCTCGGCGCCACCGGGTCGATCGGGGCGTCCACGCGAACCGCAACAACACAAGTCACTGGGTGCCGACAACTCAACACGTTAGGTCACTAACAAGGCCTCTCGCTCACGCTTGACACAAGACTCTTGCTTTTGCTCGCCGAGCGTACTAACTTACTCCGGCCATGAATACGCGCTCCAGACATCCAATTTATCGCGAATCCCAACTATCGGGGATGGCGGGCTTTTGCCCGACACTCGATAGTTTAGTGACCTGACCAGCGCGTGCCCCCGGTGCACGCCGGGGGCACAGACCAAGCGGGACCAGCCCGCACTCTCACACCCCGAAACCAACCACCGGAATTGTTTAACAATTCGGGACGATCATGAGCGGGTTTGGCCGATTGGCTAGGCTCGTGGCTTCCACCCACGCCAAGAGGGTTCGATTCCCTCATCCCGCTCCAGTTTTGCCGTCTAGCATCAAGGCGATGCGCCACGCTGTTAACGTGTCAGAGTCTGGTTCGATTCCAGAGGCGGCAGCCATTTCAAAGCCTCTACACCTGGGGTGGAACCGGACTGTCGATCCGGTGAGCGACGAGTTCGAATCTCGTTGGAGGCGCCAAAACAGACCCTCGTGCGGGCTCCTGCACGACGTGACCGCTACCACAGGGTACGTGTAGCCGAGCGGCGTTCGATGCAAATATCGAGCATGGAGCACGTATTTACCCGAGCCGTTGGGACGGTGGCGAGTCCTACACACTTGCTGGAGTCGGTTCAATCCCGACATCGGGTACCAGTCAATGGGTTGTGCAAATAAGGAGCGGTGGCCGCTCGTCTGGCTGTAAACCAGATCCCTTCCGGGCACGAGGTTCGATTCCATCCATGACCCACCATTTTTACCTCCATAACTCAACAGGCTAGAGCTACGCCTCTTAAGCGTTAGGGTCGAGGTTCGAGTCCTCGTGGAGGTACCAGACTTGGGCTTGTGCTGCGGGCAGCGAGCCTCCCTTGCAAGGAGGCTTCGAGGATTCGACTTCCTACAGGTCCACCAACTTGATCGTGAATGCAAAGCGGCCCAAGCAGTTCGGTTCTCAACCGAAGCCTAGCGAGTTCGAGCCTCGCCACGATCACCACTTCGAAGGTGAATGCAAAGCGCCTCGCGCAGGCTGGTTTTCACCCAGCGCCTAACGGGTTGGAGTCCCGTCACCTTCTCCAAATGTGCCCGAGTGGACAAATAGGCAAAGTCGCCTCGCTCAGACCGAGGAGTCTGTGGGTTCGAATCCCACCTTGGGTACCAGAAATGTGGTCGAAGCCGAAGCAGCCGAGGCCGCGCACTGTGAATGCGCTGTTAGGTGGTGCAAGCCCACCCGATCACCCCACATCACGCCGTGGCTCGAATAGCGAGGCACGCGCCTGCAAAGCGCAGTCATGCTGGTGCAACTCCAGTCGGCGTGTCCACATTCAGGATGTAAGTCAGCAGTCAGACGGCCGAGCTTGGAACTCGGAGGCCGGTGGTGCAAATCCACCCATCCTGACCAGTTTATGCTCCATAGCACAGTGGTCAGTGCTTTCGGCTGATAACCGAAAGGTCTACGTTCGATTCGTAGTGGAGCAACCAATACGCGGGTGTCGCATAGTGGCCATTGCGCAACGTTGCCAACGTTGATCCCATGGGTTCGAGTCCCATCATCCGCTCCATTACAGCCTTGCCGTCGGACACGGAGTCGGGCCTTCTAAACCCACACCTGCCGGTTCGAATCCGGCCGAGGCTGCCAAATGATACCGAGGCCGGTCGGACGGTGCAGGACCTCCTAAGTCTGCGTGCGAGAGTTCGAATCTCTCCCTCGGTGCCAACTTCTGCGCGCCTAGCCCAACGGCAGAGGCGGCGGCTTTAAACCCCGCACAGTCAGGGTTCGAATCCCTGGGCGCGTACCAACTTTCTATGCCCACCTGGTGCAATGGCAGACGCGCCGCACTCAAAACGCGGATGTTCTCGGTTCGAGTCCGAGGGTGGGTACCAACAAGCCCGCGTGGTGAAAAAGCAGACGCGCAGCGTTGAGAACGCTGTGGCCGCAAGGCCGTGCTGGTGCAAGTCCAGCCGTGGGCACCATTCATGCCTCGATAGCTGAGATAGCTCAAGCGCTCCGCTGAAGACGGAGAGACGAAGGTGCGAGCACTTCTCGGGGCACCATCTTTTGCGGATTAGTTCAGTAGCAGAACAGGGGTCTCATAAGCCTCATGTCATAGGTGCAATTCCTATATCCGCAACCAATTCCGGCGCTGTAGCACATGGGTAAATGCGGGCGCCTCATAAGCGCTTGATTGTGGTTCGAGTCCACACTGCGCCACCAATTCGCCATAGCCCGAGGGAATTCGGGGCTCGTGCTACGAACGCGATGCGCGTAGGTTCGACTCCTACTATGGCGGCCAAACATCTCCCGACCGATGGACTGGCGGCACTGCCCCTCCGAAGGGCTTTTGCGGTTGTTCGATTCAACCTCGGGAGGCCACTACGCCCGCCAGGTTCTGGTAGCGGAACGCCGCTTTGGTAAAGCGGAGGCGCGAGGTGCAACTCCTCGGGCAGGCACCAACAACGCCCTCCAAGCATAGATAGCAATGCGCCCGCCTTGTAAGCGGGAGATGCGGTGTGCAAGTCACCGGGTCGGCTCCGAACATGCCCCGTAAGCATTGCTGGCGATGCGCCGCACTCGTAACGCGGGGATGGAGGTTCGACTCCTCCACCGGGCACCAATTTCGCTTCCGTAGCTCACATGGGTCAAGAGCATCTGGCTTTTAACCAGTCGGTCGCAGTTCCCCAGCCTGCCGGGGGCACCAATCACGGAGAGTAAACCGGGCAGGGCTCGGGCTCGTTTGCTAAACGAAGGGCACCTTCGCGGGTGTGTGATTCGAGTTCACTGCTCTCCGCCATACACGGATGGTGTCGCCGGTAGGTGACCGGCCTCTGCCTCGAAAACAGGTGATGTCCTCGCGGGCATGTGTTTCGACTACACCGCCATCCGCCATCATGGAGACACGCATTGGCGCGCTTATTCGGCTTGAACCCGATGATGGTCCTCACGGGCCGTGCAGGTTCGACTCCTGCTGTCTCCGCCATCTTGGATGACAAACCAGCCAGGGCGCTGGAACCGGCCGGAAACCGAGTTGTATCCGCAGGAGTATGGTCTTCGAGTGGCCTGTCATCCGCCATTTCGGGTTGGGCGCTGGGCGCGGGTTGGTCTCCAAAACCGACCTTGCAGGGTTCGATTCCTTGACGGCCCGCCATATTTCTTCAGGTGTGGGTTGCTGGTATCCCAGCGTCGCTCTGAACGATGCCCACGTACGTTCGATTCGTACCGCCTGAGCCAACATGATCACCGGTGGGTTGCCGGCATCCCGGCTTGGCTTTGAACCAAGCACACGTAGGTTCGACTCCTACACGGTGAACCAAATGAGTCGTCCCATCTTCGCCTTCGGCAAAATGCTTGTTCCGTACTCAGTGACCGCAACTCTATTCTGAGTGATCTGACGAGCGCGTCCTCGCCATGTCGGCGAGCCAAGCCGCTTGATCATCCGCTCAGGAGGCTGGTCCCCGCCACCCCTTCAAAGTCACGGCCCTCATCTTTCCTATTTCGTACGCCCTTCCTCACGTGACCCTCCAGCGGGACCCTGCCAGCACTGTTCGCGTCCAAGCCCAGGGTCTGGCTCGCCACACTGAATGCAATCAGCATGCGCGAAAGTCCTCCCGAATTGATTCTGGATGGCCACTCCTGTGGCCGTTCAGGTCTGTTTCACAACCTGCATCATCTTCTTCCCTTGGAGCTTTTCCAGCCACCGAACCGCCGCCTTGCCCCGACCGAATGTTTGAAGAGTCGCGGTACCATCTTTGCGCACGACGACGTCGGTCTTGAGGCGGCGCCCTCGAATGTAATCTGCGTAGAAATGCAGCTCGCCCCGCCTGAATCGCAAGCGCTCGAGGAAGTCGGAAACACCGAGCTCGTCCTTCTCGGCATATTCAATGACGGAGGACTCTCGCGGACGACCATCGGCAAACGACAATACGCCGAGGACGAACATGAAGCCGAATGCACCCCACTCTGCGATGTCTTCTGCTTCGATTCCCGCGTCATCCTGAGAGGTGAATATTAGGTCCACGCGCACAGCGAATTCCGCGTCATCGGGTCCTTCTTCAATGCTTTGCTTGACGATGCTGAACTCGACGAGCGTACCGGTCTCGAGCAAGCGGTGTCCGGCCAATCGATCGCTATCCGTCATCTACGTTCTCTCACTGAGCTGCGGCGGGTGCGCCCAGACCGTAATATTGTACCCATGGCGACCGGCATCAGAGTTCCTTACAACGACAACTTGAAACCACTCGAGCAGGCGTTGGCCGGCGTGCGCCGTCCGGGGGACTTCTTCGCGCACGGGTCGCTCGACGCTCCGATGCCACGCATTGTCGTACGTGATGCAGGAGTCCTATCGTTCCCTGTGCCTAGCGTTCAGGTCGAAGCCATCATCGCACAATGCGAACGCGCTCCATACGGCCGCGGTTGCGAGACGATCCTGGACACGACCGTGCGTAAAGTATGGCAGCTCGCGCCGTCGCGGCTCGATATTGGCGGGAAGTCCTGGCCGGATACGTTCGAAAAGATCCTCTCGATCTGCGCCGAGGGTCTCGGCTGCACGGGCGCGAACGTGTCTACCGAGATCTACAAGCTACTCGTGTATGACGAAGGAGCTTTCTTCAAAGCCCATCGCGACACCGAGAAAACTGAGGGCATGTTTGGGACGCTGCTGATCGTGTTGCCCTCACCGCACGCAGGTGGCGAACTCGTGGTCCGCCATGCTGCTCGAGAAGTGACCATCGATCTAAGCGGAGAGGAGGTAGCGGACATCAAGTTCGCTGCCTTTTACGCGGATTGCGAACATGAGGTGCTGCCGGTTACTCGCGGCAACCGTGTCTGTCTCGTTTACAACTTGCTGCAGCGGCCACCGCGGGACGCCAAGAACCCACCCCCGCTCATGGCACCCGTATATGACACAGAAACGGCTGACGCAGCGAAGCTGCTCGCAAAGGCTTTCGCAGGAGTAAATGCTCCAACAAAAATCGCCTGGCTGCTGGAACACCAGTACAGTCCCGCAGCCCTGTCATTTGCAGCGCTGAAAAGTGCCGACAGGGCTCGCGCCAAGGTGTTACAGAAGGCAGCCGCACGCGCAGACTGCGCAAGCCACCTTGGTATCGTGCACATCGAGGAATCGGGGCCGGCGGAGTACCGGGAATACGGATCGCGCGGGCCACGGGGCTGGGGGCGAAGTCGTTATGAACAGGACGAGGACGCAAGACGCGAGGAGTTTGAGGTTGTCGAAGTCGCGGACGGGCGTGCGTATATCGACAACTGGCTGACACTGGAAGACCGAACCGCGGACTTCGGCAGATTGCCCTTGCGCGAAGGCGAGGTATTGCCGGCGGGAGCACTGGACGACGAAGCACCAGACGAGCAACGGCTCCTCGAAGCATCGGGCAACGAAGGCGTGTCCTTCGAGCGCGCCTACCATCGAGCCGCGCTCGTACTCTGGCCGCGTAGCCAGTTCATCGATGTTCTACTTCAGACGGGCGTGCACGCCGCACTGCCCTACCTCGAGGCACGTACAGCAGTCACCTGTTCGGACATTGATAGACAAGCCATACACGCCGAAGCACTCCGCGTGGTCAAAATGTGGGAAAAGCAGATCTACGATGAGAGCAAAGGCAAGGCTGACCTGCCGGACCTTGATTTCGACGCTGATAATCTGAAATACGATCGAGACGAAGTAGACGACTTCAACGAGGTGACCGCTCGTGCCTCTAAGGGCGGCGCAAGCGACCGAAGCCGGATGATCGTTCTGTTGCAACGTTTCTCCGACGTCGAATTGCTCGAGCGGTTCGTCCGCGGCGTCGTGACCGCGCGGTATCACGGCGAGGAAGCCGGGGCCCTCACCGAATCCGCCCGAATACTCGGTGCAAAGCGATGCGGTGCGCTTTTCTCGCGGCTGATAAAGGGCCGGATGCGCGTTGCCCCATTGGGCTGCATAAACCTCGTCGCTCGCTTGGTCGGCCAGCACCGCGCTCCGATACCTCAGGCCTGGGCGGCGGCACTGCACGAAATCGCCACTGCCGTTGTCGAAAGACTGCCTGCCTTGGGCAACGCCTCAGAGTCTGCGAACTGGTACGGGGGAGACACACCGGAACGGCAACCCACCGACAGCGACGCGCTATCGGACTTGCTCAACGCGCTCACGGTCTTGAAAGCCCTCCCGTTGCGAAGCGCCGCCTGCGCCGCCATTGCCGCGAATGGCAAAGCCTTCGACCCCCGCGCGGTGATCGTGCCCGCGCTGTGCACACTCTGTGACACGGGCCGATCAATAATCGGAAACGCCGACTACCAACGTTTGTGGCTCCAAACGGCTGATGTTCTGCTCACCAGAAGTGAGCATCCCCCGTCGCCCCCGCGCGATTGGCGACAGGACGCGAGACTGTCATGTAGCTGCGAGGATTGCCACGAGCTCCAGCTTTTTGTGTCGGATCCGATGCGGCAACTGCATCGATTTCGCGTCAACAAGGAGCGGCGTCAGCATCTGCATCGACAGATCGACGGGCACGGGCTCGACATGGCGCATGTAACTGAACGCAAAGGTTCCCCGCAAACACTGATCTGCATCAAAACCCGTCAGCACTACTCGCGTCGATGCGCGGAATATCAACTGGATATTGCCGCGCTGACCGCGCTCGCGCCCCTCATCCAGGATCCGACGGGCCCATGCGCGGCGCATTGTGCGCGTATCGCCGCCGCACGGGAACGCGCGCCGCAAGCAAATGCGGATTGAGAAGGAAACAGATCGCCGAGCCCCTGGAGGCCAGCATTTCGCAACGCTCTCACGGTTCGCGAAGGACACCGAGAATCCCAAATGACTCGAGCTCCGCCGGCCAACTCCCCGGATGCAGACAACAGAGTTTCCAGGATTCATGAGGAGTCTTGACAAGGGCCCCGTGTGGAGACAGTCGCGTCCTTTGCTGCCACATGCGCGGAACACGCGAGCACTCAGTCTGGCGCCGGAGCATCCATTAGTACGTTAGCATCAATTCTCCGATACCAACGTACCAATGCCTTCTACGGATCCGAATTGATCTCAGGAGCCGCGTCCGACATTACCGCCGTGTCACTCGCCACCTGTTCGATATAGTCGAACACGCTGGCAGGCACCCGCCCGGTGAACTGCTTGCGCCGATTTTTCGAGAGCCTGCCAGCCAATCAGGTCCAGCAAGATCGATGTCGGTATTCGGAACGTGTCCTGACAGCCTGCTCATGGCCACATCAATCCATCGATACAAGGATGGTCTTTGTCCAGCACGGTGCAACTCGCCCCTGATGGACCACCACCCACAACTTCCACTCTTGCGTTACTAGCACGGAGATTCTCCGGAAACACCGCCAGGCAGGACTTGCCGCCCTGTTGCGATGGATACAGCACGGCCTCGAATCCCGCATCCCGGACGAAGCGACCGAAGATCTGACTCGCTGCGGGGATGCCGAATGCCTGCGGCTCCGTCCGCCACTCACCCGGTTTGGCTAGCAACCTTTTCCAAAGTTCATGAGGCGTCCGGATGAGGTCGCGCGGCGAAAGTCGCATTCTCTGCGCAAATTTCTTCGTGTCGCCGGAGACATCGAATGTTGCGATTGCCTTCGCAAATGCAGTCAGCCCTGAGCGCACCCGCAGATCGAACACCTGCTCGAGCCGGCCATGCAAAGAGAAGGTGACGAACGAGGTCTCACGTCTCAAGGCCAGCTCACTCAACATCAGCTTGCTCGGTCGCGATGTGAGTGGACCGCCGAAGTACTCTCGGTAAGCCGTCTCAACGTCTTGTGCGATGTAAAGGCACGGAAATGCCTGCCCCCGGGCTCGGTCCAAATCGCCACCGATGTTAAAACGACCGCCTATTCCGTTGAGGCTGCCAGCGGCTGATAGCGGGGTGAGACTCCACCGCCAATCGGTCACACGAACCCAACGATCCACCAGGACTTCACGCGCGGGGGCTGCACGGAGGGCAACACACAACTCCTCGTAGCGAGCAGCGCGTTGGCGCTCGAGATCATAGTAAACGCGGTCGTGATATGACTGCAGATCGATGGATCGCGTTTCCCAAACTTCGAGGTCGCGCTCAGTGAATGCATCCAAGAGCGACGATTTCGCGGGCGCTCTATGCCGGGATTTACGGCGTTTCTTCTTGCCTATCACGCAGGCTCAACTCGTACGGAACGATCGGCTCGAGGGCTGCCGTTATCGCCGCGCGCTCTCGTGCGAGGTGTCTGGATCGCCAGATGAGCCGGGCGCGGCATTTTCCGCTTCGCGGGCATCAAGCACGAAGTTGAGAAGCCTTTTATACCGCCCGCCGCGAATCATGTTCCGCGGCGAGATGTTGCCCAGCATGGGATTCTGAAGCTCGAACCACAGGCCAACCTTCTGCACATCACCTTCGAAATACTCAGCTACGAGATTGGCGATATTGGCGAGTTCACGTAGGCGTTCTGCCACTGGGACTGGAATGCTTGAGTCGAAGCGCACTGAGGACTTCGCGACGCCGGCGAGCTTGCTCAAATCTGCCTTCGATAACTGAACCAAGTCGGCGATCCGCTTGTAATCAGGAATGCCCTCACGGTACAGGCCGAGCAGATCCCGCCGAGCAATATGGGACGCTATCGAGGATCTGCGGGCTGCAGCTGTGTCTTGAGGCAGAGGATTCATCGCACTACACTTCCATATTGAGACCATGAGCATACCACCTTTTTGCCACGATCTTATCAAGCTGCCACCACGACTTGATACCCAATCGTACTTTGCCAAACGTCCCCTCCTTCCGGGCACGCAATGGACACGCGCCGCGTGCTAACTCATTGATTCTCGTGATCGCCGATGATCACTCGGGCCCACCCAAGTCGTTGTTTTCGCTGGGTTCTCCAGGTGTTTCCGAGTAGCCGAGGACATTGCTGCCCTCGGCCCTCACAGACCCGCACGGGCGCAATTCGCGCATGCGGTTCTTCGCTGCACAGATTCGCTCACGCAGCGGTGTACCGATGGACGATCCGAGGGAGAGGCAAAGGAAAGCGCCGGAGCACCCGCTCGTACTTCTCCCAGGTCAAGAAGCTCTTCCACGATCGCCGCGATAACCATGCGTACCATAGGCGCCGCACCCGAAAGTGCAGCTTACCCAGACGCCGGCCGTTACCGCTGATGCCAAAGTAGCCATAGTGGCCGTTGAGCATCTGACACAGGCGTTCGCGCTGCAGTTCAAGCGGCCAATGCCGCATGAGCCGGCATTGTTGATTGAACGCCTTGAGCGAACGCGCAAGGCGATCTTTCGCCGTGAACTGCTGCACGACCGTGTACCCCTTCCGCGATGTTCCCCAGACGTGGCTGAACCCGAGGAAGTTGAACGACGTGGGCAACGATGATTCATCACTATCACCGGGACCTCGACGGGGACGGAAGTCCACCAGACGAGTCTTGTTCGGGTGCAGTTGCAACCCGAACTTACCCAGCCGTTTCCCGAGGACTGCCAGCACCCGCTCCGCATCGGCCTTGTGCGCAAACAGCATCACAAAGTCATCGCAGAACCGAACCAGGCTGCTCGGACCGTGCAGACGCGGTTGCACCACTTGGGTGAACCATTCATCCACGATGTAATGAAGAGCAACGTTACTCAGGATCGGCGAGATCACCGAACCCTGAGGCGTACCGGCATCGGGGAAGTGGACCTGCCCCGACTCCAACACGCCCGCTTTGAGCCACTTGTCGATCAGCCTTCGTACTACACCATCCGTGACCCGCCTCGCGAGACTGCCCCTCAGTGTTGTTCTTGGGAGGCTATCGAAGAAGTTGCGCAGATCCGCATCGAGCACCCAGTTCACCTTCTTCGTCGTGATCCCAACTGCCAACGCATCCAACGCCTGATGCGGGCTGCGTTGAGGTCGAAACCCGTACGAGAAACCGAGAAAA
>JAXDQF010000277.1:0-3053 GCA_034668025.1 Gammaproteobacteria bacterium
ATCAGTCGCCTGGAGCGCACCAATTCCTCCGTCCCCAACGCCAGTATCTGCGCAATCCCAGCCCCCGCCACACACGCATCGAGCATCGTGCCCGCATCGGACACCAACAGATGACCCTCGATCGGAATCTCCACCAACTCGCGCCCACGCTTGAATTCCCACTCGAAGGGCCGGGAGGTGAGGGGGTTGGGAAATAGAATGCGTTTGTGTTGCGCCACATCCTTCGGATGTTTGGGCCGGCCGTGCCGGGCGATGTAGTCCGGCGAGGCTACGGTCAGGATCCGGGTGTCCGTGAGCCGCCGGGCAACCAGGGTACTGCCGGCGGGCGGATCAACGAAGCGCACAGCAAGATCAAACCGGTCGGCTACCAGGTCTCCCACCGACTCCCGGGTGAGGAGCTCCACCGACAGATCGGGAAACTGATCCAGGAATTCTGTCAGTCGCGAGGCCAGGAAGACGCGGGCGAAGAAGGCGTCAATATTGACCCGCAGCTTGCCTCGAACCGCATGCGCCGCACCCGATGCCAGTGCGACTGCTTCGGAGACGCCCGTTAGGTGCGGCCGTACCTGATCGTAAAGCTGTTGCCCCTCGTCGGTCAGGCTCAACGCTCGGGTGGTTCTCTCGATCAGCCGCACGCCCATGCGGGCCTCGAGGCGGCTCACGGCTCGGCTGACCCCCGAGGAGGAGAGTCCCAGCACATCGGCGGCGCGCACGAAGCTGCCGCTTTCAACGACTTGAGCCAGCACGGTAATGCCCGAGAAAAGGGGACCATCAAAGGCGGCGGGAAGGGAATTCATAGGACCCATCATTACGTGACTTTAATCAAGAATCAAATGACCGGCAGGTACTGTATTCACAGGTCACGGCGGCACAGAATTCGCCTCAACGAAGTCGGGGCATATCAGGGGCCCCACAGGTCACCAGGAGAATTTCTATGTACGCGGTAATGGGTGTAACGGGGAAAGTCGGCGGCGCGGTCGCGGCGGGCCTGGTTCAGTCGGGAGCGCGCGTTCGAGCGGTCATGCGCGATGCATCAAAGGCCCGGCTCTGGACTGAGAAAGGGTGCGAAGTCACCCTGGCAAAGACGGAGGATGCGGCGGCTCTGACGGCAGCGTTCCGCGACGTCGAGGGGGTCTTTATCATGTTGCCACCCATCTTCGATCCGAAGCCCGGGTTTCCGGAAGCCAGGGCCGCCATCGAATCCATTCGGCACAGCCTGGAGCAGGCGCGTCCGCCCAAAGTGGTCTGTCTGTCGACGATCGGTGCCGACGCCACGCAGCCGAACCTTCTAAACCAACTCGGCCTGTTGGAGCAGGCGCTGCAGTCCCTGACTATGCCGGTCACATTTCTGCGCGCGGCCTGGTTCCTGGACAACGCCGCATTTGACGTCGAAACGGCGCGTAGTACAGGTCGGATCGACAGCTTCCTCCAGCCGCTCGATAAACAGTACTCGATGGTGGCTGCACGGGATGTCGGCTCAACTGCATCCCGACTCCTTCGTGAGTCGTGGAGCGGCCATCGTGTCATTGAACTGGCGGGGCCCGTGCCGGTAACGCCCAATCAAATCGCGAAGGCCTTCAGCTCTACCCTGGGCACGGACGTGACAGCCAGAGTCGTTCCGCGCGAGGAGTGGGAGAGTCTGTTCTGCTCGCAAGGTATGCAGAATCCAACGCCCCGGATGCAGATGCTCGACGGGTTCAACGAGGGCTGGATCGCGTTCTCGGACGGCGGGAAACACGTGCTTCGCGGAACCACCACCCTCCAGCAAGTGATTGCTGCAATCGTCGAGCCTGCCGGCCGTGCCGTGGATGGTTTCGCCTCGTCCTCGAGAACTGTCAATACCTGATTTGCGTGTGATCGGCGCACTGTCAAACCTGTATGGATTCGGTATCTTCGGCGCAGAAGGTGTGCTGCGGTAGACAGTGAGTGTTGAAGAAAATTGCCGTTAACCAGCTCACAGTGGGCATGTTCGTCCATGGCATGGACGGTCGCTGGTTCGATCATCCGTTCTGGCGCACTCAGTTTCTGATCGGCGACGAGGGCCGGCTGCGTGAGTTGCGCGCGAGTGGCGTCGCCCAGTGCTGGATCGACTTGTCCAAAGGATGCGATGTACCCGTGGAGCGGTTGTCCGAGCCGCTCATTGCGGATGCCCCGGATTCGAACGACTCCAGTCCTGCGCCCGCCAGACCTGTAGCGCTGGCGGATGAGCTGCAGCATGCGGCGCGATTGCGTTCGCGCTCGGCCGTAATCATGCGGCGCCTGCATTCCGAAGCGCGGCTCGGAAACATTCTCGAAGGTGATGAGTGCGTATCGTTGGTCGACGGTGTCATCGAATCGATCAATCGCCATCCGGATGCACTCGTGAGTCTCGTTCGACTCAAAACAGCGGACGAATATACCTACCTTCACTCAGTCGCCGTGTGCGCGCTCATGGTGGCTCTCGGACGCCAGTTGGGATTGAACCAGGCACAGTGCCGCGATGCCGGCCTGGCCGGCATGTTGCACGACCTCGGCAAGGCTCTCGTGCCGCAGGAAATATTGAACAAGCCCGGCAAGCTGACGGCGGAGGAATTCGAGGTCATCAAGCTCCATCCCGTACGCGGCTACGAGCTATTGCGCACCAGCGGAAAATTCAGCCCCGCGGTGTTGGATGTGTGCCGCCACCACCATGAGCGCTTCGATGGGACCGGCTACCCCGACCGCCTGAGTGGCGAGTTGATTCCGTTGGTGGCGAGAATGGGCGCAGTGTGCGATGTTTATGACGCAGTAACCTCCAATCGGCCGTACAAAGCGGGCTGGGACCCGGCTCGAGCCCTGTCGGAGATGGCCAGCTGGAAGGGTCACTTCGACATCGTCGTCTTCCAAACCTTTGTCAAGAGCGTCGGCATCTACCCGACGGGCTCTCTTGTACGGATGCGCTCGGGCCGTCTGGCCGTGGTGCTCGACCAGAACCCCGCGGCGCTGACAAAGCCTCGGGTCAAACTATTCTTTTCGACTAAAGCCGGAATGCCACTGCCACCCCAGGTGATCGATCTCGCCTCGCCGGCGTCTGC
>JAXDQF010000278.1:0-16650 GCA_034668025.1 Gammaproteobacteria bacterium
GCTACGCCAATACCGAAATCGGTCAGGTGGTAGCCGTTGCTTACCTGGATGCGTTCACCAAGCTGGTCACCGACGTCAAGAGCATGGACCACGACGTCAAGGCCGACAACGTCCAACAGTCAGTGACAATGGCCAAACCCGGCCATCTGTACGAACAACCTAACAACAAGTCGAAGATAGTCCGTGACCTCGACCCGGGCACGACGCTTTACCCCACCGGCGAGAAAGACAAGATCTGGTGGAAAGTCAGCGACGAGTTGGGCAACGAAGGTTGGGTCCCCTCGCCGCTGTTCGAGCTGGCGAAGTAACGTTCATCGATCGCGGCGCCACCCGGTCGGGTCGGCGCCGCATTTCGCCGCTCGACGCGGCGGCCTACGGCAAAGCCTGCATTGCGGCAGCAATCAGCATGGCGGTGCCGGGCGCTGATATTGTAAGCATTGCACATCTCATTTTTCAGGTGTTCAACGCTATGAAGAAGATCGACCTTTCTATCGTGTCCGCGGAGCCAGGCGGTACCTATCCAAGTCCCTTCGACGAGCCTTGCAGGGGTCAATCCTGCCAACGGCTGGCACGGCATGCGGGGCTGACTCAATTCGGTGTGAACGTGACTGTCATAGAAGCAGGGTCCTGGTCCAGCCAGCGCCATTGGCACAGCCATGAGGATGAATTCGTCTGGGTGCTCGATGGTGAGCTAACACTGATTACTGACGCCGGCGAAGAAACATTGCGCGCCGGGGACTGCGCGGCGTTCAAGAGTGGTGATCCCGATGGCCACCATCTGGTCAATAAATCTGGCCGTCCAGCCCGAGTACTCGAAATTGGCACAACGGCCCGGGAAGACCGTTGCACGTACCCGGACATCGACATGATCGCCGATGCCAGAGGGTATACCCACCGTGATGGAACGCCATATCCAGCGAAGAAATAAGGGGCGGCGGAAAAGCGCGAGCCCATGAAAAATTGGCCAAATTCTGCAGATTTACGCTCTTGTCCGTAGCCGCCTGACGCATACCCTGTTGGCTATAGGCAGGTCAGAACTGTCTGACGTCCGCCCCCGATCAAATCCTTGCATTTCCATCAAATGATGCTACAATTAGCGTCAGATGACGAGGCGGAACACCATCGATAAACTCGAGTCCAAGAGGCACTCTGCGGGGATATCGAGCCATCTGCAGAGTTTTGCAGATGAGAGCGACCGGGAGCGGTTGAGCCCGGTAGCTCTTCGAGCCATGAAAAGCCTGACCGAACAGTGGGCGCTCAAGGGACCTGAGGTTGCCGCGTTACTGGGCGTATCGCCCAGCACTTGGGATCGAATGAGTGCAGGCAGGTGGGAGAACTCTCTCTCTCAGGACCAGCTCACGCGTGTCTCTGCGCTCGTGGGTGTGTTCAAGGGACTGCATCTGCTCTTTGCCGACGAGATGGCAGACAGGTGGATGCGTTTGCCCAATAAAGGTCCCCTATTTGAGAATCGAACACCGATCGAGGCGATGATCGAGGGCGGTATTCCGATCATGTTGGATGTTCGCCGCCACGTCGATGCACTCCGCGCCGGATTCTAACCGAGCCTACCGGAACTGAGATTAACAGGCAGTTCCCATGGACATCGGGGCGCTGGTTGCGCACATCGTGCGAGATCGAACGGTGCGCTTGGTCGCAACAGCCAGGCTGCGTGATCCGGTATTGCTGAAATTGGTCGGGAACGAAGATCTGGAAGCGCTCGCGGAAATTGAAGGAGCGACCAGCGGCCGATTGCGCGCGGAGCATGTTGGCGCGGACCGCCTCGACCGTCGCGAGCTCGTCTTTGGGATTCCGCATGCAAAATTTATCAACGCCGCGTTTTCCTACTGGACGCCCCGTGCCCTCAGTCGTTTCAATGGCCCTGGGCGCGGCGCGTGGTACGCGGCGCTCACTCAGGAGACCTGTACGCACGAAGTCGCATTCCACATGGAGCGGGAGCTCGCGAACGTGCGCGACTTCCATGCCACGGTCGACTACGCGGAGGTCTTTGCGAGTTTCATTGGCGACTTCGTGGATGTGTGTCGCGTCACGCCGAGGCCGGACTTCATGGATCCAAACCCGGACATGAGCTATTCGATCGGTAACCGGTTTGCCGATGCGGTCCGCGCCGCCGGTCATTACGGTATCGTGTATCCGTCCCTTCGACATCCGGGCGGAACTTGCTTAGTCGCGCTCGTTCCGCACGCTGTTCAATCAGTTGCCCAGGGCCGTGTTATTCGGATGCGCTGGACTGGAACACCAGGACCAGATATTTCAACAGTCCGTGCCTGAGGTGAAGGTTTCGGTGACTGCCGCGCTTTAAAGTCGCCGCCTCATCGCCAAGCCGACCACCCCACCCAACATCCCCAAGACTCCCCAATCAAAACTCCCCCCGCCACCACCGGAGGCAGGCGCTGTCGCCGTGGAGGTGCTGCTCGGAGCAACGGGAGGCAGTTCAGCCGTGATCTGAATTGACACCTGCGCAGTGTTATTCGTAGACACATAGTCATTCGGCGACGCAACCGACAGCACCGCGGTAGTGGTACCAACAGCGCCACCAACCAGCGTCAAGTCGATCTGACGTGTCTCCTGAGGCGTCAGGTTCCCCAACGTGCACGACACTGTTCCGGTGTCCGTGGTGCAAGTCCCACCAGCGGCAGTTACAGACTGCACGGTCACGTTCGAAGGAAGCGCGGCGCTCGCGGTGACACTGTTCGAAGGATCGTCACCGATCGCGTGAGCCACAAAAGAAATGGTGAACGTCGAGTTGGCCACCGCGCCAACCAACGAAGCCGGCAATTCAACCTGGACATCCGGCGCTTCATAGGGAACCAGGCACGCGGCCGTCTTGATGCGCGCGCTGATCTGGTCCAGGCTGCAGCTGGAAAACTGCTCGCTGTAGTTGAGCTGCGCCGCCATCAGAAAAGACTGTGGAGTGGCCGAGCACGCGCCCGCCTCTCCGTCGTGCGGCGCGTTGAAGTTGTGGCCGAGCTCGTGAGCGGCAACGAGCGCCGACTCCAGCGTCGAATGTGCGCCTTCGGACAGGCTGTCTGCGGTATCACCATTGCAGACCGATCCCATGTACGAAATGCCGACGATGTTGCCGTCCAGGTCGCGGCCCGTCATCAGATGAGTGACGCCGGTCGCCAACTGTGCTGAGTGTGAACCTCGATATTGGCGTACCTGGGCGAGCAAGTCGGTAGGTACTGTTTTGGTGAACGGCTCACTCGCTGTTTTCAATATCGTGAGCGGCGCCAGCGAAATCTTCACACCCACCTGGCTCGACCAGATGCCATCAACAATATCCCATCGCGAAATAATGGCCCCTTCCGGATCGGAGCTCATCTTCTGATAGAACTCGTAATCGGCCACCACGCCCACGGTCAGCTCCAGGTCGGGACCATGAGGAAAGCTCACCGCGTCCTTGACGATCGAATCGACCAACATCTTGGCCGTGACGGATGTGCCGCTACCCACAGCATCAGTGCCAACATACGGCGTGCCATCCACATTCAGGATCTGACAAAACGCCGGCCCGTCAGGCAGTAAAGCATCCTTGAGCCGATACATCACCGACGCCGTTGCCGATGTGTCGGCGAGCGGCTGAACGACCGAGCTGGCGACTTCTGCCGCAGGATCGATCGCATATAACTCCTGGCCGTCCGAAAACATCCCATGCCAACCGCTGCGGGTGCGCGTCATCCGCACCCAGGACTTGGCAATGCCCTCAATCTGGCCGCGCAGCGGCTCGATATCAGCGCGGTCGGCCGGCACGGCACGCAACACGGCTGGGTTCGGTTGCAGTTGGAAGTTGAATCGGCGGCCATACGCCTCGAAGGTCATGCTTCGAGTGTGCCCGGAGACCTGATTGATCTGGGGCCGAATGGCCTCGTGATACAGGATTCTGAGGCTCGGCGCGGCCGCTGCTTCGCAAGACGCGCCAGCGATGAGCGTCACCCCGACTAAGAGTCGTGCTGCTGATTTTCCCATGATCCCCTGATCGGCGCCGGGCCCCGAACGCCCAAGCTTCAGCCATAGCGGCATCGTTATGGAAAATGACCGCTTTCGCCAAGCAGCATGTCACAACCGTGCGACACACAATGTGCATCGCATCACGGGTGCGAGCTCAGACAGCTTCTTTTAACGGAATCCCGGGGTCGGCGAGCTTGTCGAGGTTGGGTCGCGCGCGGGCGGCAATCAGTTTGCGCGCCGCCATCTGATCCTTGGGACTGTTGATACTGTCAATCGCAACCAACTCGCCATCGCGCAGATAACACGCGCTGAAGCTCCGCGATGCCGCCGAGCCCCGGACGACGACGGTATCGTGTCCCTGGCACAGTCCCACAATGATCATTTTCAAGTCGTACTGATCGGACCAGAACCACGGCACCTTGTCGTGCACGGTCGGTGAGCCGAGCAGGTTGTGAGCGGCATTGGCAGCCTGCTCGAACGCGTTGTCGACCGATTCCAGGCGGAGTCGGCGACCATAATGCAGGTTCGGATGATTGGCGCAGTCACCAGCCGCGTAGATGACGGGATCGGATGTCTGGCAATACTCATTCACCACGATGCCGTTGGCACACTCCAGACCCGAAGCGACCGCGAGCTCGTCAGCGGCGGTAACACCTACCCCAACTATCACGACGTCGGCTGGATGCTCGGCACCGTCGTCGGTGAGCACTGCTTTGACCCGGCCCGTCTGAGAATCACCAACGAGCGCCTGCACTCTCGAATTAGTAATGATTCGGACGCCGTGTCGTGCGTGCTCCGTCTCGTAGAAGGACGAGACCTCTTTACACGTAACACGATTCATCACCCGGTCGGCCATCTCGAGGACGGTGACATCCAGTCCTAACTCGCGTGCAGTTGCCGCGACCTCGAGACCGATGTACCCACCTCCGATGATGACCAGTCGTTTACCGGCGGCAAAGTCGGCGCGAATCCGCTCGACATCCGTAATCGTCCGCAAACTATGGACGCCCGGAAGATCTGCGCCAGGAACCGTCAGCGGTCGGGGGCGACTACCCGTTGCCAAAAGCAAAGCGTCGTATGGAAGCACCGTGCCGTCGTCGAGTCGGATACGCCGCGCTTCGCGCGAAATCTCCTGCACTCGGCGACCAAGGTGGGTTTCTACGGTGTGTTCGGTATAGAAGTGCTGAGGTCGTAAAATCAGGCGCTCTTTGTCCAACGCACCGGCAAGGAATTTCTTGGACAGCGGCGGTCGCTGATACGGGAGCCACGGTTCATCGCCGACCACGGCCAGCTTCCCCGTGAAGCCTTTGCGGCGTAGTGTATGAACAGCCTGGTCGGCAGCCTGACCAGCCCCTACGATCACAATCTGTCCGAACATCATTGGAAGCATAGCCGATCTTTCTGCGGCGGTGCTGCACCACGGATGAGCGGAAGGCGCCGCAGGCCGCGCCACAACGGTGCAGAATGGGATCGGGGGACTGGAGCGGCTACGCAATTCCCGTGCTTTAGTTACACGATGATGCGTGGCATGAAAGCTGCAAAAAAGTCCAAGGCCGAGAAACCTGCGTATAACTAAAGCATCGAAACTCCGACGGAGAGCGCGACATGAAATTGGTCACAGCGATCATCAAACCGTTCAAGCTCGACGACGTGCGTGCCGCGCTGTCTGACATAGGCGTGTCCGGCATGACCGTTACCGAAGTGAAAGGATTCGGACGGCAGCGTGGCCACACCGAGTTGTACCGAGGCGCCGAATACGTCGTCGACTTCGTTCCGAAAACCCGGATCGAAGTGGCCGTGCGTAGCGACCTGGTGGACCAGGTCGTGGAAGCCATCCTCAAGTCCGCCAAAACGGGGAAAGTGGGTGATGGAAAGATTTTCATCACCGATATTGAGCGCGTCATTCGCATCCGCACCGGCGAAACCGACGACGCGGCTCTCTAATTGGCGCCGGCACGCCGGCGCGGAAGTCTACCTGGGTGCCTCATTCGGCCCGCGGCAAAAGGCGTGACTTTTGCCGCTCCTTGGTGGACTCAGCTCCGGCAACCGCCGGGGCCCGACGCCTCAACGGCCGCGCATCAACCGTCGTCGAATCCCGATCCCGCCCTTTTATCCTGCGCTGACCGTCCGGTCAGGCTGGCAATTACGATGGCCAGTTCGTGGGGCTCGACGGGTTTGGCAACGTGATTCTGATACCCCGCCTGGAGTGCGCGGAGCCGGTCTAGCGGCGACGCATATCCGGTCACGGCAATCGCCGGCGTCCGTCCACCAAAGTCGGGATCGAGCGCACGCACCTGCTCGATGAGAGCGTAGCCATCCATTCCGGGCATCCCGAGGTCAGCCACGAGCACGTGTGGCCGCTTCTCGAACAGCTTCGTCAGTGCTGCCTGTCCGCTCTCCGCGAGACACACCTCCGCGCCGTACCCCTGCAGAACGTTTGCGATCAGCTCGCGCGCGCCCGGCTCGTCGTCGACGACCAAAAGCCGAACGCCGGCCAGCATCGAGGACGTCGCCGGGACGGTCGCAGTTTCTTCGCCAGCGCCGGTCTTCGCGAAACCCAATCGAGTTGGAAGTCGCACGACGAAGCGCGACCCCTTGCCCTCACCCTCACTGAACGCCTCGACCGACCCTGCGTGGAGCTCGACGAGATGTCTGACGATCGCGAGCCCAAGTCCCAGGCCGCCATGGCGCCGGCTGATCGAGCCATCCTCCTGGCGGAAGCGATCGAAGACGAGCGGCAGAAACTCGGGTTTGATGCCCTGCCCGCTGTCGCTCACGCTGATTTCAGCTTCCCCATTCCGATGGGCCAGGCAGACATCAACTTGGCCGCCAGATGGCGTGAACTTGATGGCATTTGATAACAGATTGCAGACAATTTGCTGCAAACGGGCAAAATCCCCCCGCACAGTGGCTGCGCCCGTGTCCAGCAGGGGGACAACGGTAACGCCCTTCGCCTGCGCTGCCGGTTGCATGGTCTCCAGCGCCGCCTCGACCACTCTTCGAGGATCGACGGGCAGGATTTCCAGCGCAACTTTGCCGGTAACGATCCGCGAAACGTCGAGAAGATCTTCGATCAGCCGCTTTTGAGCGCGGGCGTTGCGCTCGATGGTCTCCAGTGCGCGCTCCTGGGTCGGCTCGTCGAGCCGCCCGGTCCGCAGCAGGGTGACCCACCCGAAAATGGCGTTGAGCGGCGTGCGCAGCTCGTGCGACATCGTCGCGAGAAACTCGTCTTTCAGCCGGCTCAGCTGCTCGAGTTCGGCTGTGCGCTCCTTGACCCGTGTTTCCAACTCCTGGTTGGACAGAGCCAGCGCTGCGTTGGCTTTGTACAGATCAACAAACACCTGCACCTTCGTGCGCAGCACCGGCGCAACAATCGGCGACAAAATATAGTCCACCGCCCCAAGCGCATACCCGCGAGCTGTTTGCATCTCGTCGGCGTAAGCGGTGATGAAAATGATGGGAGTGTGCCGACCGTTGCGATGCCCGCGGATCAGCGTGGCAGTCTCGAGGCCGTCGATGTCGGGCATGTTGACGTCGAGGAGGATTACAGCGAACGAGCCCTCCAGAACGCGTTTCAGCGCCTCGGTACCCGATCGCGCCTGGACGATCTCGGCATCCACGTCTTCCAGCAGGCTGCTGTAAACCAGCAGTTTCTCTGGGAGATCGTCAACGATCAGAATTCGAGCACGGCTCACTCGGCACTTACCGTACGACTCTCAGCGGTCGGGCATTGCGACCTATTCCCAAAGCACCACTGCGCACGACTTCGAGCAGTTCAGCTTGTTGCGCAAGGTCGGACACGAAGGCATTGATCTCCATTTCGCTGGCGGTCAGCTCAACAATGAATCCATCCGTCGCGGGATCCAGAACGCGCCCACCTGTGCGCACAACATACCCCCGAACGCCGTCAGTATGCTCCGGCCGAACCTTCAGTTTGAGCAACACGAGCTCGCGCTCGAGATGCTCGCCACCGGTCATGTCTTCCGTGCTGACGACATCAACGAGCTTGTTCAACTGATTGGTGATCTGCTGCATCACGGCTTCTGACCCCGTCGTCACGAGCGTGAGCCGCGATACCGTCGGATCATCCGTCGGTGCTACCGATAGGGATTCGATGTTATAGCCCCGTGTAGAAAAGAGACCTGCTACGCGGCTAAGTGCACCTGCTTCATTTTGCAAAAGTATGGCGATGATGTGACGCATGAATACCGGACCCGAGTGAATCGCAACCCAGAATAAAGGATTCTGTGGCCGTGCGCCGAGGCAGCCGGTTTTGCGGAGCCCGTGCAAGCTGCTAGTCTCGGTACGTTCCCCCTAGTTATTGCCGGTAAATGAGCCTCCCCATGAGTGACACGGTCATCCAGCCACGCCCCTTCGGGCACCCCCTCGCCGGCCAGACGATGTCTGGCGCCCGGATGATCATGCAGGTCCTTGCGGATGAAGGCGTTACGGCCATTTTTGGCTATAGCGGCGGCGCGATCCTGCCGACCTATGACGCTGTGTTTCTTTACAACGAGCAGCAGACCCGCGAGGGCGAGCCACAGATTCCGCTCATCGTGCCGGCAAACGAGCAGGGCGCCGCGTTCATGGCGGCTGGCTACGCCCGGGCCACGGGCCGCGTAGGCGTCTGTATTGTCACGTCCGGGCCTGGGGCGACGAACACTGTTACACCCGTGCGCGATTCCATGGCGGATTCGGTGCCAATTGTCGTGATTTGCGGGCAAGTAGCGCGCGCATCGATTGGAACTGACGCGTTTCAGGAAGCCCCGGTCCCCTCGATCATGGGCTCCGTCGCGAAACACATATTTCTAGTGACCGACCCGACCCGTCTCGAGGCCACGATACGGACTGCGTTTGAGATCGCACGCACCGGTCGGCCCGGTCCGGTGGTCGTGGACGTCCCGAAAGATGTTCAGAACTGGGAAGGTGTGTTCCACGGCGGTGGGATGTTGCCCATTCCCGGCTATCGCCGCCGAATGAATGAGCTCGCCCACCGGACGCTCGATGACCTGGAGGCCGCCAAGTTCTTCGAGATGCTGGGTGAGGCCAAGCGGCCTCTGATCTACGCGGGTGGCGGAGTGATCAACTCCAATTCCGCCGTGTCGCTGCTCGACTTCACGGAAGCCTTCGGCATCCCGATCGTGACCACGCTGATGGGCATCGGTGCCATCGACACAACTCACAAACTGGCGATGCGCATGCTCGGCATGCACGGCACCGCCTTTGCGAATTACGCGGTCGAGGACGCTGACTTCCTCATTGCGATTGGAGCCCGTTTCGATGACCGTGTTGCCGGCGTGCCTGCAAAGTTTGCGCGCAATGCCAAGCGCATCGCGCATCTGGACATTGACCGTGCCGAGGTCAACAAGGTCAAGCGGGTCCAGTGGAGTTACGTGGGTCAGTTGCCCGAAGCGTTGCAGGCGCTGACGGCTCATGGTCGTCGCAGGAAGTTTGCGCCTGACTACTCTGCGTGGCATGCGGAGCTGGCCGAGCTGAAACGCGTGTACGCAATGAACTACGACCGCAACAGCCAGTTGATCCAGCCGTACTACGTCATCGAAGAGATCAACAAGCTCGCAGGGGGTGAAGCGATCATCTCGACCGGTGTTGGCCAACACCAGATGTGGGCTGCGCAGTACTGCGATTTCCGCCAGCCGCGCCTGTGGTTGACGTCCGGCAGCATGGGGACGATGGGTTTTGGCCTGCCGGCCGCCATCGGCGCCCAGATCGCCAACCCGCGCCGGCTCGTCATCGATATCGACGGCGACTCCAGCATCCGCATGAACATGGGTGAGCTCGAAACCGTCACGACCTACGACCTGCCCGTGAAGGTGGTCGTGTTGAATAACTTCGGCGACGGGATGGTCAAACAGTGGCAGAAGCTGTTCCACAAGGGGCGCCTGTCAGCCAGTGATCGCTCGCTGCACAAGAAGGATTTCGTCAAGGCCGCACAGGCCGACGGCTTCCGGTATGCCGTGCGCCTCGATCGCAAGGAGGATGTGCCGCGGGTCATCCACGAATTCATCAATTTCCCGGGCCCGGCGTTCCTGGAGGTGTTGATCGATCGTGACGCGGGTGTGTACCCGATGGTCGGTCCCGGCCAGAGCTACGACGAAATGATCACCGGAGACCACATCCCGTCCCGTTACAAGGTCAGCATCAAGACGCCCGGCGCGTCTGAAATGTTCTGACCAGGGGCCTGCCATGAAATACCTCCACACCATGGTGCGCGTCACCGATCTGGATACCTCGTTGCGTTTCTATCGGGATGCGCTCGGTTTGAAAGAGTTGTCGCGCAAGGACATTCCGCAGGGGCGCTATACGCTGGTGTTTCTGGCAGCTCCGGGAGACGAAAGCGCCCAAGTGGAGCTCACCTACAACTGGGACCCGGAGCCCTATCCCGGTGGCCGGAACTTCGGGCACCTGGCGTACGAGGTAGACAACGTCTATGCCACCTGCCAGCGCCTGATGGATCACGGTGTTACCATCAACCGCCCGCCCCGGGATGGTTGGATGGCCTTCGTTCGTTCCCCGGACAACATCTCCATTGAGTTGCTCCAGAAGGGCACCCGGCTGGAGCCGGCCGAGCCCTGGAAATCCATGCAGAACGTGGGGATCTGGTAAGACACCTGGCAGATCCTGCCGCATTGTGAGGCAGTCGTCATAATGAGGGCCGGCGCCCGCCGGCGACGGACCTGACAGTCTGCATTCAGCTGGCGACAGGCATTCTGGGGGCCATCGCAATCGAGTATGATGCGCTGCCTCACGTTGTCGCGTATCCATGAAGTCACTACCCGGCTTGTTGATCGCAGCGGCCTTCGCTGCCTTGACGTGTGCTGTCTGGGCGTTTCTGAACCGCCCGGCAGCCGAGCCTCCATGGCCCGCCCACATCCAGGGTTTCTCGTTCCAGCCCTTCCGGATGGGTGAGGATCCAACCCATCACATCATGCCCACGGACGCTGAGATCGATGCCGATCTCAAACTCTTCGCCGGCAGGATCAACACCGTCCGCACCTACGGCGTCAACGGCTCGTTGGGTGACATACCCCAGCTTGCAGAACGTCACGGGCTCAATGTTGCAGTCGGCGCGTGGATAGACAACAACCACGACTCCAATGAAGCGCAACTGAAGACGGCTATTGAGCTGGCACGGACGCACATGAACGTGATGCGCGTCTTCGTGGGCAACGAGGTGGTCCTGCAGGGCTACGTTCCGCTGCAGGAGCTCGAGAGATATCTCGATCGCGCTCGCGACGCCATCGGTCAGCCGGTGGGTACCGCCGAGCCGTGGCACGTCTGGCTGGAGCATCCCGACCTCGCGCAGCATTGCGATTTCATCGGTGTACACCTGTTGCCTTACTGGGAAGGCGTCCCCGTTGATATCGCTGTTGACTATTCCATCAACCAGTTTCACCGCATCCAGAAGGCCTTTCCAAACAAACCGGTCATCATCGCGGAAGTCGGTTGGCCGAGCCGCGGTCGCACGCACGAATCCGCTGTCGCCTCGGAAGCCAACGAAGCGCTGTTCCTCAGGCGGTTTCTCGAGCGGGCCGAGCACGATCACATCATCTACTATGTGATGGAGGCTTTCGATCAGCCCTGGAAGGCGATCCAGGAAGGCGATGTGGGCTCATACTGGGGCGTTTACAACGTGGACCGCGTCCCTAAATTCGCGTTCACGGCCCCCATCGTGCGCGTGCCCGAGTGGCACATGCTGGCCGCCATTTCAGTGGCGGTGGCGCTCCTGGTGCTGTTTGTCTTCTTTGTCAACAGCGTTACGCCGCTGCGCAATCGCGGGCGGAGCTTTCTCGCGCTGGTGGTTTATGCGGCGGCCACGATCACCGTTTGGGTGTTCTACGACTTCACCCAACAGTACATGACGGTCGCGAGCGTCGTTTCGGGCATTCTCCTGTTGTTGGGAATGCTGGGTGTCGTTCTCGTGTTGCTGGCGGAAGCGTACGAGTGGGCTGAAGCTCACTGGGTGACCTCACGCCTGCGCCTGGGGCCGCCGGTGCGCGCGGATGGCCAGCCGCAGCCGAAGGTTTCCATTCACGTTCCGGCCTATAACGAGCCGCCCGACATGGTCATCGAGACGCTCGATGCACTGGCGCGGCTCGACTATTCCAACTTCGAAGTGCTGGTCATCGACAACAACACGCGCGAGGAGTCAGTCTGGCGGCCTGTCGAGGCGCACTGTACCCGGCTGGGTGAGCGGTTCCACTTCTTCCATGTCGCGCCGCTGGCCGGTTTCAAAGCAGGAGCCTTGAACTTCGCTCTGCGCCAGACCGCCCCGGATGCGCAGATTGTGGCGGTGATCGACAGCGACTACGTGGTCGAGCCGAACTGGTTGTGCGAGCTCGTCCCTGGATTCCAGGATCCCCGTATCGCCATCGTCCAGGCGCCGCAGGACTATCGCGACGAAAGCCAGAGCGCCTTCAAGGCGATGTGTTACGCCGAGTATCGCGGTTTCTTCCACATCGGAATGATCACGCGCAATGAGCGCAACGCCATCATTCAGCACGGCACCATGACACTCGTCCGACGGAACCTCCTCGAATCCACGGGTGCTTGGGCCGAGTGGTGTATCACCGAGGATGCTGAGCTCGGGCTGCGCATCTTTGAGGCCGGATACGAAGCGACATACGTGCCGGCCACTTACGGTCGCGGGTTGATGCCGGACACGTTCATCGACTTCAAGAAGCAGCGCTTTCGCTGGGCGTATGGCGCCATGCAGATCCTGAAGAGCCATGCCCGCGAGCTGTTCACCGAAAAGGGCTCACTCTCGCCCGGACAGCGTTATCATTTCATCGCCGGCTGGCTCCCCTGGGTGGCGGACGGCTTCAACCTGATTTTCAACATCGCGGCGTTGGCCTGGTCCGCCGCGATCGTATTCCTGCCACGGCAGATCGATCCGCCCCTGATGATGTACTCGGTTCTCCCGTTGTCCCTGTTTACCTTCAAGCTCGCGAAGCTTGCGCACCTCTACCAGGTCAGGGTCGGTGCGAACATCCGTCAGACCGTCGCGGCCGCCATTGCCGGTTTGGCTTTGACCCATACGATTGGGACCGCCGTTCTAAAAGGGCTATTTACTCGCGGGGAGCCTTTCTTTCGCACACCCAAAAATGCCCGCGCGCAGCGTGTCTTGCAGGCGGTCGGGGCAGCGCGGGACGAGACGCTGATCATGCTCGGCCTATGGCTCTCCGCTTGGGGCGTTTCTCACTCCACGACTTACCAGACGCGAGGTCCGGACCGAGTCGCCTGGATCGTTGTGCTACTGATTCAGTCGGTACCGTATGTGTCCTCGCTCCTGGTGTCGCTGGCGAGTGCATACCCTCTCCCCGCGAAGCTGCTTGGCCGGGGCTATCGGTCGACGGTCCTCCATCCGCCGCAACGGGCTGAGCCCGACTCCCTGGTCTGAGGCGAATAAGGATGGATCGCCCGGAGGCCGGGCGGTCTCTCAAAGCCATAGGGTTGATGCTGACCGCGGTTGCCGCGTTCAGTGGCATGGACACGTTGCTCAAGCTCTTGTCGCAGCACTATCCACCACTGCAAGTCGTGGCACTGCGCGGCGCCGCGGCGTTGCCATTCATGCTCGTCCCTCTCATCGCGATGGGTCGCGTGAGTGCGCTGAAGCCTGTCCGCATCGGCATGCATTTCCTTCGCGGCCTGCTGCAGCTGTTTGTCCTCGTTGCCTTCGTGTACGCCGTGCGTGCGCTGTCTCTGGCAGATGCCTATGCAATTTTTCTCAGCGCCCCTCTTATCGTCACGGCCCTTTCCGTGCCGCTGCTCGGTGAGCACGTTGGCTGGCGGCGCTGGGTTGCCATCAGCGTCGGCCTGATCGGCGTCCTCACGATGCTGAAACCCTCTGCATCGAGCTTGGTCTCGCTGGGTGCAGTAGCGGCGTTTCTGTCAGCCGCGGGGTATGCGTTCAACTCCATTGCGCTGCGCATCGTCACCCGGACTGATACGACCGTGAGCGTCGTGTTCTGGATGATCGGCCTCATGACCGTGATGGCCGGATGCCTTGCGGCACCGCAGTGGGTTCCCATTCGCACGCAGGACTGGGTCCTGCTCGCGGCGATCGGCCTGTTTTCCTCGATCGCCCAACATCTGCTCACAGAAGCGTTTCGAAATGCGTCACCCTCCGTCGTGGCGCCTTTTGAGTACACCGCCTTACTCTGGGGGATCATCATCGACCGCGTCGTATGGGGAGTGTTCCCGAGCAGCCGTGTTTATATTGGCGGGGGTATTGTGATTGCCAGCGGTCTGTACCTGATCTGGCGGGAGCATTACACGCACGCGCCGCCCATCGCTTCGGAGACGGCAGCTCATACGACGCAGCCTTGAACGAGGCCAGGCCCAACGACGGAGACCTGTTTGACGACGGAAGTAGAAGCTTATCTGCACTCGAACATCCCCCTTTCGGCGGCGATGGGAGTGCAAGTGAAAGTCGCGACCCCGGAACGAGTGCTGCTGTTTGCGCCGCTGGGACCCAACATCAACCATCATCGGACCGTATTCGGTGGCAGTGGCGTGGTGCTTGCAACGTTGTCAGCCTGGACACTGTTGCACCTGCGCCTGAGCCACGAGCACCTCGATGCGCAACTCGTCATCCAGCGCAGCTCAATGGAGTACGAGCGACCCATTTCGGGTGACTTCGAGGCTGTGTGCGGATTGGCGGATGAGGCTATCTGGCAGCGATTCCGCTCGACCCTCGAGCGGCGTGGCCGTGCCCGAATGACCCTCAACGCATACCTGCTGCACGCCTCGCACGAAATGGGCTCCTTTGTAGGAGACTTCGTCGCCTTGGTACAGCCTGGCCGGAGGCCGTAAGCCATCCCGACCATCGCACTCGTCGCGGTGCTGCTCGCCGCGGCGGCGCACGCCACCTGGAACATTTCCGCAAAGCGGGCGGCCGGCGCACGGCATTTCGTGTGGCTCTATTCCGTCGGCTCAGCCCTTTTATACCTGCCGATCATCCTCTGGATTTGCATCCAGGCACGGCCGCACTTCGAGCCGCGCCACTATGTCGCACTCGCCGCGACGAGCGTTCTGCACCTGGGCTACTCGCTATCTTTGCAGGCGGGATACCGAAGCTCCGACCTCTCACTCGTCTATCCGATTGCCCGCGGCTTTGGTCCCTTGTTGTCCTTCATTGGCGCCGTTTTACTGTTGGGCGAACAAGCGACGGCCCTGTCGGGCCTCGGGCTGGTGCTCATCGTCGCCGGTATCCTGCTGGTTTCCGGGTTGACCCGCGAGCCCCATCGCGCGCCGCGCAAAGGCATCTTCTTCGGCCTTTTGACTGGGGTGTTTATTGCGTCTTACACCCTGAATGACGGATGGGCCGTCAAGGTGCTCGCCATTTCACCCTTCATCGTCGACTTTACCGGCAACCTGGTCCGTATCGTGGTGCTGTCGCCGATCGCCTGGCGAGACCGAGCTGAAGTACAGCGCGAGGCGCGTGTCTACGCCGGTCCCGCCGTTGTGGTCAGCGTACTCGGTCCGATCGGCTATATCCTCGTGCTGTTCGCCATGCGGATTGCACCGATAAGTCACATTGCGCCCGCGCGAGAGCTTGCAACCCTGGCCGGCGCGTACATGGGATCGAAGTTATTGAGTGAACGAACGACACCGGAGCGAATTATTGGTGCTGTTTGCATTGTTGTCGGCGTCGTGAGTCTGTCGTTCGCGCATTAGACAGTGCAGAATGTCGCGCGGAAAGCTCCAAACAAGGGGAAAACTCGCCATGAGCAACGCGGAGATTCGGGGACGGTTTGTCTGGCACGAGTTGATGACTACGGACACCGACGCTGCCAGCGATTTCTATTCGCAAGTCGTCCCGTGGAAGGCGGAAGACTCGGGAATGCCCTCCTATTCACTATGGATGTCGGGCAAGTACCGCGCTGGCGGGCTGATGGCCTTGCCGGAAGATGATGCTTCCGCTACGCCGCCACATTGGATCATCTATATCGGCACGCCCGACGTCGATGGGACGGTTGCGGCAGCCGAGAAACTCGGCGGCAAGGTACTGAAGTCCGCGTCGGATATTCCGAATGTCGGTCGATTTGCGGTTCTGTCGGACCCACAGGGTGCGGCATTCGCAGTCTTCACACCTGCGGAAGGGTCTGGAGACGGTGTGCCACCAGGAGGTGCCGTGGGTGACTTCACGTGGCACGAGCTATCGACGACGGACCCAGATGCAGCCTTCGACTTCTACGCGGAAGTTTTTGGTTGGACCAAAGGTGCTGCTCATGACATGGGCGAGATGGGCGTCTACCAGCTCGTATCTCATGGTGGGCAAGACGTTGGTGGTGTCTACAAGGCTCGTGACAACTCCACGCCACCCAGCTGGCTGAGTTATGTACGTGTTGCAGACGCAGCCAAGGCGGCCAGTGCGGCGAAATCCGCGGGGGGCCGGATCCTGAATGGCCCGATCGAAGTCCCGGGTGGCTCGTGGGTTGTCATGATGCTCGATCCACAGGGCGGCGCCTTCGCTGTGGTTGAGCCTCCAAAGGCCGCTAGGGGCTCCGCTGGGGCGTCCGACGACGACTCGGAGGATTCGCCACCCGCCAAGCGGGCAGCCAGGAAGGCCGCGAAAAAGGCTCCTGCCAAGAGCCCGCCGGCGAAGTCAGCTCCCGCGAAGGTGGCTGCGGCCGGCAAGAGTGCGGCTAAGAAAGCAGG
>JAXDQF010000279.1:0-4610 GCA_034668025.1 Gammaproteobacteria bacterium
TATGCGATTCGGGAAATGCGGCCGCGGTTGGATTCGCGGGCGCGGGAAATCGAGGCCGCCCGGCGGGTGCCCGCCGACATCCTGGATGAGCTCAAGCGGTTGGGAGTCTTCCGGATGAATGCGCCCAGGAGCCACGGCGGACTGGAGCTGCAACTGCGCGACTCCTGCGAGGTTCTGACGGAGATCGCCAAGATCGATGGCTCGGTGGGTTGGGTGGTCATGATCGGCAGCTTCGCGTCATTGATCCTGGGACGCCTGCCACGGCCGCTGTTCGATCAAATCTACCGGGACGGTCCGGATATTACTGTGGCGGGTGCCGCCGCGCCCGGGGGCACCGCGGAGGTCTTTGAGGGCGGCTATCGGGTTACGGGGCGTTGGCCGTTCGCCAGTGGTTGTGACCACGCCGATTGGCTGTTCGGCTTTTGTATTGCTACCCGGAATGGCGTGCCCGAGCCCGGTCCCATGGAGGGTGTTCCGCCCCTGAAGATCGTTGTGCTGCCCGCCAAGGACTGGCAGATAGAGGATACGTGGTTCGCGCACGGGCTGCGGGGTACGGGTAGTCACCACATCGGCTTGAATGATGTCTGGGTGCCCGAGTCGAATGTGATCGACCTGTTCACCGGTCACCCGAGTGTGGGCGGACCGCTGTTTCAAGGGGCGCCGGCCTTTTTTGTCAGCACCCATTCCGCGTTCGCGCTGGGACTGGCGGAGGGCGCCATTCAGGATCTGGTCGATCTGACCGACACCGGCAAGCGTCCGGTCTACAGCCGTATTGCGCTCAAGGACGCGCCGACTGTCCAATTTGAGCTCGGTCGCGCGGAAGTCGTGTTGCGAGCGGCTCGCGCGCTCATGCAGGAGCAATGCGACATCGACTGGCAGGACTGTCTCGCGGGTCGCATCCAGGACCTGGATCGAACGACGCGCCGCCATCAGTCCGCCACATGGATCAACGAGGTGTGCGGCCAGGCCATTGAAACCTGCTACCGGTTGGGCGGCGCCAGCTCCGTCTACGAGACATCGCCGTTGCAGCGGCGGCTGCGCGATATCAGCGCGGCGACTCAACATCTTAGTGTCAACTCGCGACATTATCTCACTGCCGGCGCCCAGCGGTTGGGCCGCCAGCCCGTGCATCCGCTGTTTGCTGCGTAACCGGGTGGGGGTCATTTCAGACCCCGCTGCCGCCACGTTTCCACCAGGTCGAAGTAGTCCTCCAGCGTAATCAACACCGTCTCGGGCTTGTTGTTGCGCAGGAGGGCTATCGGCTGCCCGTCCAGCACGTTGTTGATGACGCTCGCGGCCCGCTTCTTGAACTCGGTGACACTCACAGAGCTGAGACTCACGCCGTCCCGCAAGGGACGTTTGTTGTTTGTGACTTCGTTGTTTGTGACTTCGGTCGTCGTATCCACGCATCGCCTCTCTAACTAAGTCGAGCTGACGCCGCCGGCATTGGCCATCAGCGGCAGGATGAAGTCCATGCGGGTGACCGGCACAGTGCGGCCGGGTCCCATGAGTTGTTTCTGCCGGCTGAGGGTGCTGGTCACGAGGGCCGAGGGCGCATCGGACTGCTCCTGCAATTCCTCCAGCAACTCCTTCGCCTTGAAGAAGTCCCGTGTCTCAAAGCCTTCCGTGAACTGCACCATGGCAGTGCGCAGCAGCTTGCGCGCCTGCGGTATTCGGCCCTGGCCCTGCCACAGGCGGGCCAGGCAGATCGAGGTGCGCAACTCCCACGAGAGCGCTCCCTGGCGGCGGGCGATGGCCAGTGACCGTTGCAGCAATTGTTGCGCAGGCACGAAGTTGCCCGAATATTCCGCTGCGATCCGCTGCGCCCTGATCCGCAGCAGCTCGGCTGCGCTCCAACCCGCTCGATTGTCTTCAGCACGGGCAAACACGGGCTCGGTGGCGAGATCCTCTCCCATGGTGGCGAGTGTTTCCAGGTGCAAGGGGCTGCACAGCGGGTCTGCGGTCATCACTGTCAGCCGGACGTGCGCGATTCGATCGCCGGACCGGTGGCGAATGGCTACTTGCAGGCACTGGGCCCACGACTGCCAGTAGCTGAGGGAATGGCGTGCCGAGTGCTCCTGCAGCCGGGCAGTCCAATCGGTTGCCGCCTGCATGTTTCCAGCCCACAGCGCCACTGCGGCCGCCTGGGTGAGGGCATAACAATGCGACAGGGTGTGACCGGTCGACTCGGCCAACTCCACGGAATCCGCAGCCGCGCGCATGGCCTGTTCCGGAAAGCCCTGCATCCACAGTATGCGTGCCAACAGTGCGTGGCCGGCAACGCGATGATCGAACTGCGACGCCCGGTCGCTCAAGGCGGCGATGGGTTGTCCCAGCGCACGCAGCATGTTTTCGACGTGCACGCGGGCGGATTCGTGGTCGCCCGTGAGGTGCAGCGACAATGCCAACATCCGGTCGCAGGTCAGGCGGATCGCCGGATCCTCGCAAGTTTCGCTGATGCTCTGAAACTGCATGGCGAGCTTGGCCGCGGCCTGATAGTCGGACCCGACGATGCGGTCGATCCACAAGCCCCACAGGGCCCGGCGCCGGAACGAGTTGGTGCCCAGGCGGGTCGCGATGGCCAATGTCTTGCGGAATGCCGCGGTGACACCCTTTCCGGATCCGCGGGTGTAGACCAGCGCATCGCCGAGCGCAGCATGAATTCTGAGCTCAATAGCTTCCGACACCGGGGCGTCCGGCAACAACTCCAGGGCCCGCTCCAGGTACGTCCGGTATTCGTTCAGGAATGACAGCTGAAACCAGTAGTGGGCCGACTTTGCAGTGAGCTCCACCCCCAGGGTCGTATCGCCCTCACGGGAGAAACACCAGTTGAGAGCCGCCCGGACGTCATCGATTCTGCGGCTGTCGCAGTCGCGTTCATCGATCGGGGCCGGTTCCCACTCGAGCTCCGCATCACCCCACGAGCAGCACAGCCGCGCGTGACGCTGTTTGATCTCGTAGACCTCGCTGCTGGCCTGGAGCTTCTCGGCGGCATATGCCCGGGATGTGTTCAGCAGTTGGTACGACACCTGATCGCCTGCCGCGTGCACGGTGATGAGCGACTTCGCGGCGAGGTCGGTGAGGATGTTGAGCACACTCGTCGGGTCGCAGCCCGAGTCGCAGATGATTGCGGTCGCGGAAGCGTCGTCAAAACGTCCTGCAAACACGCTGAGCCGGCGCAGTGCAGTCTGCTCCGCCGCCGGCAGAAGCTCGTAGCTCCAGTCGAGTGTGGCACGCAAGGTCCGATGGCGCGGTATGGCCGTGCGATGGCCCCGGGTGAGGAAGCCGAGCCGATCGTTCAAACACGCGGCGAGGCCGCGGATCCCGAAGACATCCACCCGCGCGGCGGCCAGCTCGATCGCCAGCGGCAAGCCATCCAGCTTGCGACAGATATCGACGATGGTCGGTACGTCGGCATCGTCGAGCCGAAAGTGATGCAGGCAGGCCGCCGCACGCTCGGCGAACAGTTGTATGGCAGGGTAGCGCAGGGCTTCAGCGGCGGTCGTCTCCACCGCCGGGGGTGGCAGCTCGAGGGGAGCCAAGCGCAACACTGATTCATCCTTCACGCGCAGCGGTTCCCGGCTCGTGGCCAGAATGCACACCGCCGCCGAGCCGGTCAGGAGCTTTTCAGCAAGCAGTGCAGCGGCGTCGATGACGTGCTCGCAGTTGTCCAGCACGATCAACATCCGGTGCGCCTGGAGGAATTGCATGATGTAAGGCAACGGATCCGACGCCACGGTGTTGAGCCCCAATGCGGCTGCGAGTCGTCCGAAAATGAGGCGTGGCGCAGGTACTGATCCCAGGTCGACGAAACACACGCCGCTGGGATAGGCGCTGCGAGCGAAATCGGCGGTCGCCCAGGCCACCGTAGTCTTGCCAATTCCACCCGGACCCACGATGGTCATCAGGCGCCGGTGTTGCAGTTGGTCGGCGATCGCGGCGACCACGTCCTGGCGCCCGACCAACCGCGTTACGGGTGCGCACAGGGCCGGGAGCTGCTCAATTGACACCGGTCCCAAAACCGCCGGCGGGGTGCTGGCGGGGGACTCACCCTGCCCACTCCCGGACGACTGGGTGGGGCGGGTCACCGTGGCGACGAAGCGGTAGCCGTGTCCGGTTACGTTCTCAACATACCGCGCCTGCGCACGGCCTTCTCCCAGGATCTTGCGAAGCGACGCAATGTGTACCCGGAGCGTTCCTTCCTCGACGATGGTCTCCGGCCAGACCCGCTTGATCAGGTCGTTCTTGCTGACCACTGTGCCCGCACGTTCGACCAGGCAAATGAGGATCTCGCGTGCGCGACTGCCGAGGCGCACCGGCCGATCGCCGCGGAACAGCACCCGTTGGGTTGGATTGAGCACAAACGGTCCGAAAGCAATCGCTGTCTCGTGTGGAGTCGCCATATTTACTGTCATGATTCAACCCGGAAGAGCTATTGCAGATGAGAACACGCCGTCTGGATCAAAACGCTTTTTGAGCCGGCGCAGGCGCAAGGCGTTGCACCCGTATGCAGAGTCGATCTGCTCGTAGGCATCGGGTGCGAGTGGTTTGACGTAACCGCCTGGTATGGCATCCCGCTCCAGCGCGCGGGAAACACTTTTTGCCCAGTT